>NZ_JADPKL010000007.1:0-105427 GCF_023073935.1 Bradyrhizobium sp. 147
CGCCCCATGTGGTCCCCCAACCCCATGTAGCGCGATCAGAGGATGATGCCCGTGGAAGTGGCCGCCGATCGATGTCCCGCGATGTACGCGAAGGTCGATTAGGCTTCCATTCCGGATCACTACGGACACGCCCGCGCCCGTTCGAACATTGGCGCGTTCGTCCGCGCATGCCGCGATCCTTGTCGCCTGCAGCGCAGCGTTTGCACGCAACCTCGCGCTGGGGAACGTTCGCGACAGGCCGCGCCGGGAGCAGGGGAGCCCTGTCCGGACCAAGTTCCCGTTGCGCGCGTTCCCCGCGTGCGCTATCCGGCCGGAAAGGTCTGAGGCGGCTTCGATTTTTCCGCCCGGCTCAAGCCAACCCGAGGACGGAAACCGCCATGCCAGCCTATCGCTCCCGCACCACCACCCACGGCCGCAACATGGCGGGCGCCCGCGGCCTCTGGCGCGCGACGGGCATGAAGGATGCCGATTTCGGCAAGCCGATCATCGCCGTCGTCAACTCCTTCACCCAGTTCGTGCCCGGCCACGTCCACCTCAAGGACCTCGGCCAGCTCGTGGCCCGCGAGATCGAGCAGGCCGGCGGCGTCGCCAAGGAGTTCAACACCATCGCCGTCGACGACGGCATCGCCATGGGCCATGACGGCATGCTCTACAGCCTGCCGTCGCGCGAATTGATCGCCGACAGCGTCGAATACATGGCCAACGCACATTGCGCCGACGGTCTCGTCTGCATCTCCAATTGCGACAAGATCACGCCCGGCATGCTGATGGCCGCGCTGCGGCTCAACATCCCCGCCGTGTTCGTCTCGGGCGGACCGATGGAGGCCGGCAAGGTCAAGCTCCAGGGCAAGACCAAAGCCGTCGACCTCATCGATGCCATGGTAGCCGCGGCCGATTCCAAGGTCAGCGACGAGGACGTCAAGGTGATCGAGCGCTCGGCGTGCCCGACCTGCGGCTCGTGCTCGGGCATGTTCACCGCCAATTCCATGAACTGCCTGACCGAGGCGCTCGGTCTCGCGCTGCCCGGCAACGGCACGGTGGTCGCAACCCATGCCGACCGCAAGCGCCTGTTCGTCGAGGCCGGCCATACCATCGTCGATCTGGTCCGCCGCTATTATGAGCAGGACGATGCCAGCGTGCTGCCGCGCAACATCGCCAACTCTAGGGCGTTCGAAAACGCCATGACGCTCGACATCGCGATGGGCGGCTCGACCAACACCGTGCTGCATCTGCTCGCCGCTGCCCATGAAGGGCAGGTCGAGTTCACCATGCGCGACATCGACCGGCTCTCGCGTCGTGTGCCGGTGCTGTGCAAGGTCGCACCATCCGTCGCCGACGTGCATGTCGAGGACGTGCATCGCGCCGGCGGCATCATGGGCATTCTCGGCGAGCTCGACCGCGCCGGGCTGATCGACACCTCGGTCTCGACCGTGCACGCCCCGACCATGAACGATGCGCTGGAGCGCTGGGACATCAAGCGCAGCAAGAGCGAGGCGGTGCGCACCTTCTATCGGGCCTCGCCCGGCGGCATCCCGACCCAGGTCGCCTTCAGCCAGGAGCGCCGCTACGACGAGCTCGATGCCGACCGCGAGAAGGGCGTCGTGCGCGACCTTGAGCACGCTTTCAGCAAGGACGGCGGCCTCGCCGTGCTTTACGGCAATCTCGCGCAGGACGGCTGTATCGTGAAGACCGCCGGCGTCGACGCCTCGATCCTGAAATTCTCCGGCCCCGCGCGCGTGTTCGAAAGCCAGGACGCGGCGGTGGAAGGGATCCTGGGCGGCAAGGTCGTTGCGGGTGAGGTCGTTGTGATCATCTACGAAGGCCCGCGCGGCGGCCCCGGCATGCAGGAGATGCTTTATCCGACCAGCTATCTGAAATCGATGGGTCTCGGCAAAGCCTGCGCGCTCGTCACCGACGGCCGCTTCTCCGGCGGCTCGTCCGGCCTGTCGATCGGCCACCTGTCGCCGGAAGCGGCCGAAGGCGGCAATATCGGTCTCGTGCGCGACGGCGATCGTATCGCCATCGACATCCCTAACCGCAGCATCAGCCTGCAGGTCTCCGACGAGGAGCTGGCCAAACGCCGCGCCGCGGAGGAGGCGAAGGGCGATGCCGCCTGGCAGCCGCAGAACCGCAGGCGCAACGTCTCGACCGCGCTGCAGGCTTACGCCGCGCTCACCACCAGCGCCGCGCGCGGCGCCGTGCGCGAGGTGAAGCGGCGTTCGAGATAGCGCCTGATCGACGCGCCACCGGCTGGGCGGAGTCTTCCGGAATGACCCGCGGTCTCGACGCGAGCGGGCGGGCGTACTGTTGCGGGACAGAGAGCCGGGACAGCGGTCGCAAAAGAAACGGCCCCGCCTCCTGGGGTGTGGGCTTTTGGGGGTGGAGGCGGGAGCCGTTTTGCAAAGTGGGCACCCGACGTGCGGGCTCGCCCGCCAGGCCCCTGTGAATTTAGTGTCTTTGCGCCCATTTTGCCATTTAATTTTTATTTATTTGTACTTTGTTTGTGATTTAATCGCGCCACTTAAGAAAATAGCCGAAATCCATTTTTCCGAATCCGGCCGGGCGGACGCCGTATCCTCCGCAACGGTCCGGATTGCCAGTAGCGGGGTAAGCCATGAGTCACTCTCCATCGCTCGTGCCGCACATTGCGACAGACCGGGACGTCTATCTCGTACTTGATGATTTCGGCCGGCGGCTGGGCCGCGCCTGGTGTGAGACGGCTGAGGAGGACGCCAATCGGGCGACCCTGCTCAGGAATCTCGTCGAGGGGCAATATCTCCATCCAGTACGTGTCGTGGCTTTCAATACCGCGGAAGGATGGTCACGAGATGCCACCGCAGAAATCGCAGACGAACTGCGCCGCCGCTTTGTCGAATTCGAGGAGACCGATCCCTCGCTGCTGGAGTTTTTGGAAAGAGCAGCGAGGCGCTGAAGCGCGAGCCGTCGGAGGCGGATGAACGGCAAGCGCACGTCGCGCGTTAATGCGCGTGGTCAATGAGTTCTTACCTGTCGGCCGCGATTGGCCGTTCGCATTAAGGATGCCCCGACGAAGTTCGGCAGCCCAGGATTTTGCGGCATATACTGCTAGCGACCTTCGCACATCCATTTCGGGCAACTGGGGCACCACGCAATGTCTCGTACTTTCGCCGTTGTTTTCTCCACCGCGGTCGCCGCGATTTCCATGGCGGGCGCAGCCTCCGCCGGCTGCTACAATTGTTATACGCCGCCGCCGTGCACGACCTGCTACCAGCAGCAATACGTCGCGCCGCAATACCGCACTTTCGACGAAACCGTGATGGTGTCTCCCGGTTCTGTGGTCGCGCACCGCACGCCGGCGCAGTACCGCACGGTAATGGTGCCGCAGACCGTGATGGTGGCCCCGCCCAGCGTCCAGTACGAGCGCATCCCCCCGCAATATGCCACGCGCCAGCGCGTCGAGATGGTGTCGCCGGGCTATTCGTATTACGCGCCCGTGCAGATGGGCTGCGCGTCCTGCGGGTACTGAGCTGGCGCAACGAAGACAGTCTCGCGCGGCGCTCCTTGCGGGGCGCCGCTTTCTTTTGCGCATCAGCAAACGAGGCCCGGATATGGAGACGAATCCAACCGGGCCTCGCAACCGGCAACGCCCTGGGAGATGTCGCCGGTATCTGGGATTGCCGAGACGTCGGCGCGTGGCGGCGCCGAACCTGCGCCAAGCTAGCGGAACAGGCTGACACTCGCCTGACAGAGGGCGGGCTGAAGGGGTTGAGGCGAGAGTGCAAACTTCGCATTGCCTTGCGCGGTGACTGCGTTAAGCGACACCCATTCCAGGCTTGGACGGGTGGCCGAGTGGTTTAAGGCACCGGTCTTGAACTTTAACTCTGAAAATGGTCGGTAGAATTAAGCTCCTAGGAGCGGGCGATCTCGTCATGGGAAAGGGTCAGCTCGGGAAGTTTTCGGGTCCCATATGACCAACCGGGCCCCTGCGACCGGCCGCGCGGGCGGACCATTGAGCGGCCGCCGACTGAGGCGGCGCCCTTCAGCAAGCTAGTGAGAAGAAGAAACCAGCGCAGCCATGCCGAACGCTAGAGCGCCTAGAGACCACAGGGCAATAGCAGCCTGCTTCGACCTGGAAAATGAACGCTGATCGCTAGGCACGTTCCTACGCCAACCAAGTTGGCCTTGCTTCGCTTACTCATCATTTTTGCTCGCTTCGTCCGCTCTCACGTTGCGAGCCGGCAATCTCGACAATGGTGTTCAGTTCCTCTCCAGGCGGGTCCGGAAGTTCACAACTCTGTCCATGTCGCTGGAAGCTGATTGCCTAGCTTGTTGCTTCACCACCTGCTCGAGTTCAAGAGCTTCTATTGCAAGCTCATCTGCCAAGCGTCCGAAGAGTTCGCGCTTTTCCGGATCGCTTGCCCGCCTGCTCATAAGGGCCAAATCCGCGGCATCGGCGCGGAGTTTGTCCAATCTCTTTTTGAGGTCCGCCATTATCGGCATGTCCTAAACCCACCTCGTGTCGCGGTGGGGTGCAAGTCAACGGCGGAATATTCTATTGGTTCTTCGTTAACCGTTGATTAGGCCGACAGGCGTCGCGAAGAAGACCCGCCAGCGTGAACCGGCGGGCCAGGATCCCGGTCGCGAATCCTTTGCCGGGATTTCGGACCAAAGCGGAGTCAGATCAGCGGCTTAGCCCGCGATTTCACTGGCGCTCGGCGCGATGCCGGGCCCACCGGTGGAGCACCCACAGCGGGCGGATCAGACGCATTTGGTTAGCAACAGCCACGCCAGCCATATGCTGGCCTCGAATATCCATTCCAAGATCGTGCAGCAGCGGCTAGGCCATTCCTCAATCGCGATCACGATGGAGATTACAGCCACCTGAGGCCGAACATGCAGGGGGAAGCCGCCGCAGCGGTTGACGTCGCCATGCGCGCCGCCATAAACAAGCGAACCGAAGCGACGAAAAGCTAAACAACTTCCAGACTTGGAAGGGTGGCCGAGTGGTTTAAGGCACCGGTCTTGAAAACCGGCGTGCCCGCAAGGGTACCGTGGGTTCGAATCCCACCCCTTCCGCCACAATCCAATAAAATCAACCGCTTAGATGCGGTTTCAGACGTGGCGTCCAACTCAACAGAGAATACGGCCTCTCGTTACCGCGTTCAGCTGAGCTCGACGTAGAGGGCGCAATCGCGGATGAGTTGAAGCGAGACGAAATCTTGTCGGCCTCGCTGCGCCGCTCGAGATCGCAACTCCAGGCGAGGCGGGCCTGGTGTGCCTTAGCTGTGTTCCGCGGACGATTGATCATCCCAGAGCAGTTCACCGCACCGGCATTGATAAACCCGGATGAAGCGGGCTGCCTTCATGTCCCATAGCTTCTCCGCCAGGCTGAGCGGTTCGCGGCATTTGGGGCAGCGGAGCAGGGTTGGGCTCGGGGGCGTGGCTGGAGGCATGGGCACGTCTCATTTTTTCAGAAGACGCGAAAGCGCAGCAAGCGTTCCTGGACATGATCCGGAAAAGTGTGAAGCGGTTTTCCGAAAAGATCGGGCTCAAACACAACGTCAAGCGCGATGACGATTATTCCCAATCTCATTGCGCTTTAGCTCCGGTGGAGGCCGTTGCAAAAATAGGAACGCTTGCGGCCCACGTACTTTGATCCGCATGCGCTTAGGCGCATCAGGCTATCTAACCCGTAGCCCGAGCGGCCCCAGCCCTGGGTCCTTGATCCAGGCCTGGGTCGTTCTTTCTCCCGCAAACGGCTGCGCGTGGACCGGCGGGCCTTCGTTGAAGGACCAGGCCTCCAAGCTGCACGTGCGAACGAGCGGCGCCTGTGGCGGAGGTATCGCTCGATATCGGCCAGCGGCATTGCGTTCAGCACCCGCTCTGCGGGGACGCCGCCTTTTCGCGCCATCTCGACGCCCCAATGCATGTGATCGAGCTCGGCGATCGAGTGCGCGTCCGGATTGATGCTCAACATGCAGCCATATCCGAGCGCAGCCTGATGCCAGCGCCAGTCCAGATCGAGCCGCCAGGGATGAGCGTTGATCTCGACTGCAACGTCGTGCTTGGCGCAGGCGCGCAGCACCTTTTCGACATCGATCTCATAGCCTGGACGGCGCTGAAGCTGGCGGCCGGTCATGTGGCCGACGATGGTGGTGTAGGGGTTGGCGATCGCCCGCAGCAGGCGTTCGGTCTGTGCCTTCCGATCCAGCCTGAAACGCCCGTGGATGCTGGCGACCACGAAGTCGAAGCCGTCGAGCACCTCGTCCGGATAGTCCAGCGATCCGTCCGCCAGGATGTCGGATTCGACGCCCCTCAGGATCCGAAAGCCCTTGCCAAACTTTCTGTTGAGCCGCTCGGCCTGCCGATGCTGCTCCTTGATCTGCTCGAGCGAGAGACCCCCGGCGTAGTGCGCCGACTGCGAGTGGTCGGCGACACCGAAATATTCGAAGCCGCGCTTCAACGTTGCCTTTGCCATGGTCTCGAGCGTCTCGGTCCCGTCGGAGGCGTCGGTATGGCAGTGCAGGATGCCGCGCAGGTCCTGGTCGGTGACGAGCCTCGGCAGCTTTTTCTTCAAGTGCCCGCTCAATCTCGCCGCGACCCTCGCGCAGTTCGGGCGCGATGAAGGGAAGGCCGAGCGCCCGGTAGATGTCTTCCTCGGTCTCTGCGACAACGCTCCGCGCCTTGTGCAGCCCGTACGGCTCGAGGCGCATTCCTTTCTTCTCGGCGAGCGCCCGAAGCTGATCAAGATGAATCGGTGAACCTGTCGCGTGGAGCAGGGCGGCGCCAAAATGCTTGCGATCGGCGAGGTGGACTTGCAGCCCGCCTGATTCGATAACGCTGCCGCTCCCGGGGGCCTCGGCGACGATCGCGAGGTCGGCGACGAGTTCGCAACCACGCCTGAAGTCGCCGGCAATCGTGAGCCGTTTGAGCTCGGGCCGCGCCTTCCGCAGCGAGTCCGTTGCATGCTCGAGCAGGGCCGCGGCGCGATGCAGGTGCAGGCGTCCCTTGCCGCTTTTGGCGATCGCAAGGTTCTCCACGATCTTGGTCTGCAGCGCGGCCCCAAGCCCCTTGGCCTTCTTGATGCGGTCTTGCTTGGCTGCCGTTTCCAATTCGGATAGGGAGGTAATACCGAGATCCTTGTAGAGCTTGAGCACCTTCTCAGGCCTTAAGCCCGGCACCGTCAGCAGTTCCAGGACCCCCGCGGGAATTTCCTTGCGCAGCTTCTCAAGGCTCGGATGAGTGCCCGTGCGATACAGCTTGGTGATGATGTCCGCGATGGCTTCGCCGACCCCGGGAATCTCGGTGAGGCGGTCTTCCTCGATCAGCACGTGGAGCGGGACGACGAGCGCGGCAAGATTATCGGCGGCGCGGGCATAAGCCTTCGCACGATAGGGGTTGCCTCCACGCAGCGCAGTTCGCTGCGCGTATTCCCTCAGGAGTTCAGTCACCTTTGGGGTGTCAGCGACCGCCACTCACCTCACTCCAGGCCTTCAATCAATTGACTTCTCGACCTTCTGGGCTGCCCGGAAGTCGTCCAGATGCTGCAGGTTCGGCCCGTAGGCGGCCTCCTTGGTGAGCAGATGGTAGATCCGGGCTACTACGATTTGGAGATGCTTCATTCGCCCGCGGGGCATCGTCCGGGCCTTGCAAAGGGCTCGAACCGCGTGCGCTCGGAAATAGTCAAAGGCGTCGGACATCGTGGGTTCAACGTCTCGCTCAAAGATTGGTTCTATCCGTCTCTTCTAGAAGCACCAGTTCAAGCGCTGGCTGTAGGTGGGAGCCGCTCGACAATCAGGACGAACAAGAGCGCATCCGGAACGCTATCGAACTTGAAAAATTAGCCCGGCAGGAAGCTTCACAGCGGGCCAGGCATGTTCTTCTTTTTCTCGAACCGGCTCGGGTGTCTCGGCTCGTTGCTGATCTCCGGCCTGGTCACTCTCGCGCTCCTCTTCCTGCTCGGGATAATCCGGTTCTGAACCCCCGGCGCGTGGTCCAAATCGACCATCCATGCATTTGAGATGCAGGTCGCCAGCTTCTGGAACTTGGCCAGTGCTGGCCTGTTGTACGCACTCTCGTCCACCTAGGGAGAGCTGTCTTGGAAAGCACGATCATCGGAGAATTCGACACTCGCCGCAGCGCCGAGCTTGCCATTGAGCACGTCGTCCAGGAATGCGGCGTATCCCGAAGCGACGTCTTCGTCCAACCGGCCGGCGGCGCGAACACGGCGGGGACACATCCGGCCGGTGCTGACGTCAAATCCGCGCCCGCGCCGGAGGGTCAGCAGAAGCTGGAGGGTCTGATCGAGGTCTCCGTGGATTTCCACGGCGATGCCCCTGAGAAGATCGCCGACGTCTTGAGGGGCGCCGGCGCAAAGACTGTCCGAACCAAATAACGCAAGTGCGCTTGTGCCGCGTAAGCTCTGTGGCTCAGCATTCTCACACCGAGCATAGCCCGTTTGCGGGCCGCGGAACCCGTTGAGCATTCACAGCGTTTTAGACACGAATGCGATTTGCGAGGTCCACCTGCTTCAGAGTTCATCGACCCTGATCCCCGGCAATACGGTCTGGCGGCGGTGCGAAGCGCGCCGCGTCGCGGTTCTGAATGATGCTGCCGCTTATTTCGCGGCCCTGCGGGACGCGCTGCTGGAGGCGCAAGACCAAGTTTATGTGATCGGATGGGATATCCATAGTGCAACCAGGCTGGTCGGAGCTTCCGGAGGAGCGGATGATGGTCTGCCGGAACAGCTTGGCCCATTCCTCCGCGCGCTCGTTCAACGCCGTCCCGCCCTGTGGATCAATATTCTGACCTGGGACTTTGTCTCGTTTTACGCGTCCGAAAGGGAATGGAATTCCGCAGCAAAATTCACTGCCGGAACATGTGGCCGCGTCCGATTTCATCTGGATTCCACACTTCCGTTTGGTTCCGCCCAACACCAGAAGATCGTCTGCGTCGACGGTTCATTGGCGTTCGTTGGCGGGCTCGACCTGACGATCAGGCGCTGGGACACGAGCGACCATCGCGCCGATCACGCGTTGCGCTGCGACCCTGCGGGTAAGCCATACCCGCCGTTTCATGATGTTCAATGCATGGTCGACGGGGATGCTGCGGCATGGCTATCCGACCTCGCGGAGGAACGCTGGCGTGCGGCAGGTCAACAGGTTCATCCTCGGCGCGCGCTGAAGAGCATTCGCTGGCCGGCGAATGTGCCGGTTGAGGCGGAGCACGTGCCGGTGGGTATCGCCAGGACAGAGATCGTGTGTCCGGCAGGTTCGAGGATCAAGGAGGTCGAGCGCTCACTGGTTGCAGCGATCCGGTCAGCGACGAGCTTCGTTTACATCGAAAACCAGTTTACCAGCGCTATCAAGATAGCGCGGGAATTGGCCGAGCAGATGCTTCGCGCGCCTTCGCTTCGGGTTCTCGTCGTCACTCCCAAACTGCATTCGTCCTGGGTAGAATCCCAAGCCATGCAAAACGGCCGTGGTGCCTTCATCGACTGCTTCAATCAGGCCGGAGTGGCAGATCGTATCCGCTTCGTCTACCCGGTCTCAGGCAGCGCGGATACCGAAGCTGCCGTGATGGTGCACAGCAAGCTCATGACCGTCGACGATCGGATCTTGAGGATCGGCTCGGCTAACCTGAACAATCGGTCGATGGGTGCCGATAGTGAGTGTGACCTTATTTTTGAAGCTGCATCCGACGAGCATAGAAACTTCATCGCTTCGGTCCGCCGTCGCCTGATTGCCCATTTTTGCGCTCTCGACGAACAGACCATAACGCGAAATGAGGATCGTCTTTTTGCGCTCCTGGACGACGTGTCGAGAGCTGATGGGGCGAAGGCGCTGCGGGAAGTGGAGTCCTCGGTTCTGACCAGTACTCTGGCCACAATGGTTCAGCCGGTGGCCGACCCCGAGCGGCCTCTTCATCTCGAGCGGGCGGCATCTCGCATGTGGAGCACGAAGACTCTAATAGGGATCGTATCGATAGCCGTGGCGCTTTTTGGACTGGGGGTGGCTTGGTCGTACACGTCTTTGAGCGATTTCGCCGACGCGGGTCGTATTTCGACGTTCCTGTCTGCCTACTCGCAGTCTATCTGGGGGCCGCCATTCGCGATCGCAGCTTTCGTCGTCGGCGGGCTGGTCGTGTTTCCGGTTCTCGTACTCATTGCAGCGACTGCTGCCGCGCTTGGGCCCTGGCTGGGCTTCATCACCGCAATGGCCGGCGTCTTGCTCAGCGCGCTCGTGCTTTTTGCGATCGGGCGGGCACTCGGACGACAGCGACTCCAGCGTTTACTCGGACGACGTGCAGCGCGCATCCAGGAACGCGTCGTAGGCAAGGGTATTCTGGCTGTCGTCGTCATCCGGATGATTCCCATAGCACCGTTCTCGGTGGTGAATGTCGTGGCTGGTGCGAGCACGCTGCCTCTCCGCGACTTCATGGTTGGAACTCTGCTGGGCATGATGCCTGGTATTCTCGCCATGGCAGTTCTGGGGGCTCAAATCGCAGATTTGGCCAGGGATGCATCCTGGAGCAACATATTGCTATTGGTCTTGGCGTTTTTGGGCTGGCTCGGAATCTGCGTGGGCGCACAATTCGTCGCGACCTGGCTCGCCGGGAGGCGCTGATGGCGGCGATGCGTTTCATGACTTGGAATGTGCATGGCACGTTCAATCTCAATTCGAAGTTCGATTTGGAGGGTGTTTGCTCGATCATTCGCAGGTGGGCCCCCGATGTCGTCGCGCTTCAGGAGGTGGATTCGCGATCGCGGTCAGACGATCCATTCGCGAAGTTGGCGATTGCTGTCGGCGACCACCGCGTTCACGCGAAGTCGATTGTCACTCAGGATGGCGACTACGGTCAGATGCTCCTGAGCCGCTTTCCGTTCTCTGATGTGCCAGAGATCGTCGACGTGTCGTATCGGGAGCGGGAGCCCCGTAGGGCGATTGCCACGGGACTGCTGACACCTGTCGGCCATGTGCGCGTGGTGGCTACTCATCTCGGCTTGAGTATCCATGAGCGGTATGCGCAAGCTCAGGCCCTGGTCAGCCTTGTGAAGCCCGGAAAGACCGTCGTCCTCGGCGACTTCAATGACTGGTTCTGGGTCAAATCGGTGCGGCGCGTGCTCGCGCAGGTTTGCCCAAACCGGACACGCTTGCGGACTTTCCCGGCGCGTTTGCCCGTTCTACGCCTTGATAGAATCTATGCGACGCCCGACAGCCGGTTCGGGAAAGTGTGGACCGACCGGGAGGCAGGAGCCTATTCAGACCATTTGCCGGTGATTGCAGAAATAGAGATCTGAATATTTCCCCGAGGGAAGCTGATCTTCTCGCTCGCCGCTTGCCCCAAAGTGCGATGAGATTAGGATGAATCGTCATCGCGCTTTAGGTTGTTGTCTCGAACATGAGCTTTTCGGAAATCCGCTGCGCACTTTTCCGGATTATTCTCTAGCGTTCGAGAAGGGATCCAGATCAGCCTTCTTGCCGATTTTCCGAAGATGGCAGAATGCCACTGTTTTGCCCGACGGGTCAACCGGCTTTTGCGCGAATGCAAAAGGCGTTGTGCCAACAAGACTTAGCTACGGTGCATGGGGTTGTTTTCGCAAACTTTGATGGTCAGAGCCTATGCTTCAGCTCAGGCATGCGGAACTTTTTCCTCGCCGCCACGTTGTGTTGCCATGACTGAAGACCTTTCCTTCCGACGCAAACCTCTGACCCCCGAGCAGCGCCAGGCACGTGATGCAGCGCGCCGGCTCGAGGCCGAAAAGGCCATGCGCGATCATGAGGCGGCGCAGAAGGCGTTTTACGCCAACAAGGAACGGCTGAAGGCCGAACGCCTCGCGCGGGAAGCGGCCGCGGCGAAGGGCTGACCGAGCGCGGTCGGCGCCAACAATCTCTCATACCGATCTTTCAAACCGATGCCGCCGGCGTCTCACGGCGGTTGGCGTTCCCCGCTCAAGACCAGCTTGCGCGCGCCCGGTCCCACGCCCATCGGCGGGCTTGACGGCGTTTGCCTTCCGGGAGGAAGTTTAGGGTGATCCTCACCTGACGTGAACCACGGAGACGTTCGCTCCCAGCCAGTATGTCGCATCAGCGAAACGAGAATGGAGCTGACCATGACCACGTTCGACAAGCGCGAGCACGGCTTTGAAGCAAAGTTCGTCCACGACGAGGAGCTGATGTTCAAGGCGACGGCCCGGTCCAACAGGCTGCTCGGGCTTTGGGCCGCAAGCCAGCTCGGCCTCAGCAACGACGAGGCGGCAAGCTACGCAACAGCGCTGGTCACGGACAATCTGGAGAGACAGACCATCGACGACATCGTGAGCAAGGTGTCCGGCGATCTCGCCGCCAAGGGGGTGACGCGCGAGCAGGTCGCGCAGAAGCTTGTGGAATACCTGCGCCAGGTCATGCAGCAGCTCGAAGCTGGCACATGAGAGGCTGGTCGTTGTGCCTCATTCGGCGTGCTTGCGCGCCCCGGCAACGCTGAGCTTGTCGACATAGGCGATGCCGATCGCCGAGATGACGAAGGTGAGGTGGATCAGCACCTGCCACATCACGCCAGTCTCGGTAAAGCCGGCGCGGTTCGAGCCGAGATTGCCGGCCTCGATGAAGGTGCGCAGCAGCGCGATCGAGGAAATGCCGATGATGGCCATGGCGAGCTTGATCTTGAGAACGCTGGCATTGACGTGGCCGAGCCATTCCGGCTCGTCGGGATGACCCTGGAGATCGAGCCGCGAGACGAAGGTCTCGTAGCCGCCGACGATCACCATCACCAACAGATTGGAGATCATCACGACGTCGATCAGGGCCAGCACGCTCATCATGATCTGTTGCTCGGTGAGATCGAGCGAGTGCCAGGACAGATGCCAGAGCTCCTTGAGGAACAGCGCGATGTAGACGCACTGCGCCACGATCAATCCGAGATACAGCGGCAGCTGCAGCCAGCGCGAGCCGAAGATGATCATCGGCAGCAGGCCCAGACGCGGCAATGGCCGTCGGGGTTCGGTGCGGCGTTCGGACTGGAATCCAGGCTCAACCGACATTCAGGCAGCATCCTCGCATCGAGATGATCTTGCTGCCATGTAGCCCGGCAAGATGGCCGGCGGAAGACGCGGCGCAACCGGTCATTTTCCAGGGATCGCGCCGTTTCGTGCTAACGTGCTGGGCGGGCGTCGCGCGCTCGGCCAGCACCGGAATCAGAGCGGCGGGTGACTGGGAAAGGCGAGCGGGCTATTTCTGGCTCGGCAGCTTCACCGGTACGTGCGGGGAGGTGCTGATGACCCTGGGGCTTCCGTCCGGATAGGTGCGATCGCCACGGATCAGGGATTCAAGGACAAGGAAAAACTTCTCGGCAAGCATGTGACTCACCCAGGTTGGTGATGGCCTCTTGAAATTAAGTCGAGGCGCCGAATGCGGAAATTCAATCAACTAAACGGGAGCGGGACAATCCCCGGGCAAACACTGTTTGCAGCGCAGTGTGGTCGTTGTCGGGAAAGCGAAGATTGCGCCCGAGATCAGCCGAAGGCCAGTGCCACGAGGCTCGAGCAGAGCAGGACCAAGCCGCCCGCGGTCAATGCCAGGAAGCCATCGGATACGAGGTCATGGTTGCGCATGGGACACCTGCCGCTCTCGTCCTCGATGCTCGATCGGATCGATTGAAATTGTCCGAACGTGCCGCCTTGAAAGAGGTGAATGCTTGCCGTCCCGCGCGAGTGCCTTCAGGCCCTCGTGCGGTAACCTTCAAACGCATGGGCAAGGAAGATCGCCGCGCTTACCAGACCCATCAGTGCCGAAACCGTCTCGATCATCGCTAAATTCCAAATCCCGCCCTGCATCCGAGAGAACGCGTGCGGCCTTGCACAGTCAAAAGAATTTCCGTGAGCGGCGTGACAATGGGGATGGAGTGAGGATTTGGCGCAACAGAATGTCCAGCCTTGGCACAGAGCAGGGCGCCTGCGCTCCGTAGATCGACGGGGGAAGCGAACGTCCCGTTTACCATGCCGGCGTGATCGCTGTGGGCTCCCCATTTCCGCCGTGTTCGGGTTGCGTTATCGTTACTGCTTCCGATGCGGTGGTGGGCCGCCTCGGATCAAAGGACCGGACGGCGCTCCCGTAGCCAATGCGGGTTGGGCATGCCGCCGGCGGAATGGTATTTGGGGCAAATGGGGATCCGACGGTCAGATTCGGTTTTGCGGGCCGCGCGCGGTGTTGCGGCGGTCGCGACCTGCCTTGCGCTCGCCAATTGCGCCTCGTCGAACAAGTTCGCCAGCCGCGTCGATCCGAAATATGGCGTGTCCTCAAGCCCAAGGGTGGTGGCCTGGGGTGATCCGGTCCCGAAGGGTGGCGGCACCTACCGCGTCGGTAAGCCCTATATCGTGGCCGGCCGGACCTACGTGCCGGAGGAGGACGTCAACTATCGTGCCGAGGGCATGGCGTCCTGGTATGGCGATGATTTCCACGGCCGCCTGACCGCCAACGGCGAAGTGTTCGACATGACCTCGCTCACGGCGGCGCATCCGACCCTGCCGATGCCGTCCTATGCGCGGGTGACCAATATTTCCAACGGCAAGTCGCTGATCGTGCGCGTCAACGACCGCGGGCCCTACCACGGCAACCGGCTCATCGACGTCTCGAACAAGGCCGCCGAACTCCTTGAATTCAAAGGCAATGGCGTCGCCAAGGTCCGGGTCGAATATGTCGGTCGGGCGCCGCTCGAAGGCTCCGACGATCGCCAGCTGATCGCGACCTTGCGTACCGGCGTTCCGGCGCCGACCCCCTCAATGGTCCGGGTCGCTTCGGCCAAGCCTTTCGTGCCGGAATTACCCTCGTCGAGCCGCGGTGCCATTCGCGGCGAGGTTCCGATGCCGGAGGGGCGGCCCTACAATCTCGGCAACAGCTCGGCTGACATGGCCTCGCTCAACGCGACCTCGGAAATCTCGGCTTCGAGCCGCAGCCGGGGCCGGGCCCTCCAGAACGCCCGTGCGGTGTCCTATGACGAGGACGGCCGCTATGCGACCGAGAGCGCGCCTTCCGGCGCCTACGCCTCGGATGGCGCGGCCGAGGCCCGCAGCATCCTGAGTGGCCGCGGCCTCTACTGAGTTGGGCTCGCCGTCAGGAATTTCACCAGCGCCGCGTTCACCTCCTCGGGCCGCTCCTGCTGCACCCAATGGCCGGCGCCCTCGAGGATCAGCTTGCGCTTCAGATTGGGCAGCACGCGCTCGAGCTCGTTGACACGCTTGGCCCCGATCAGGCCGGTGATGACGGCGTCCTTCGAGCCGGCGATGAACAGCGACGGCTGGTGGATCTGCGCATCCTGCCAAGGCGCCGTCAGCTCCCAATTGCGGTCGATGTTGCGGTACCAGTTCAGCCCGCCGCGGAAGCCGCACTTTCGAAAGCTTTCGGTGAAATAGGCGAGGTCAGCCTCGCTCAGCCAGCGGGGCAGTGGCTCCTCGGCGCCCGCATGGCCGAGAAAGCCCTTGCCCTCCTGCACGAACATGGCCGCGGAGGGATCGGCGAGGCCGCGGCCGCCGAGCACGATGCGCATGGTGCGGGCGACGTCGCGCTCGAGCTCGGCCTCGGCGACGCCCGGCGTCTGGAAATATTGCCAATAGAAATTGGTGATGCCGCCCTGGCGCAGCAGATCGAGCGGCTTGCCGCGGCCACGGAACGGCGGCGGCACGCTCAGGCCCGCGACCGCCGTGAAGATGTCGGGGCGGAACAGCGCCGCGTGCCAGGCGACCGGAGCGCCCCAATCGTGGCCGACCACCATTGCCTTGCTCTCGCCCAGCGTCTGCACCAGGCCGACGACATCGCCGACTGTGTCGAAGATGGAGTAGGCGGCCGCATCAGGCGGCGCCGCGCTCTGGCCGTAGCCACGCATATCAGGAGCGACCACGTGAAACCCGGCGTCCGCGAGCGCGGGGATCTGGTGGCGCCAGGAATAGGACAGTTCCGGCCAGCCATGGCACAGCACCACCAGCGGACCTTGGCCCTGCTCGCGGATGAAGAGCTCGATCCCGTTGGCCTTGATCATACGGCTGGAGGACATTCGCTTTTCCGCCTTGTTTCAGGGGTTTGGTCGGGAAATATAAGATGCCACGATAGGGGCGCGAGGAGAATCGTGCAATCTCAGGGACAGGCGTCCACCTCCGTGTTGTTCGCATCTGTTCCAACTGGTAGAACGCCGCTCTCAGGGCTTGACCATGGCAGTTCGTCCTTCTTTGCTTCGTCGCCCCCGGTTCACCGCCGGTGCGCTGGCGCGCGGGCTGATCGCGGCGATTCTGGTCGCGGCCATCGGCTGGGGCGGGGCGCTCTACGCCGCCAACCAGAGCGTGCAGGGTGCCAAGAAGGCGGAAGACACCGGCTTCGACGGCGACGCCCCGACTGCGATCCTGATCGAGGCCTCCTCGGGCAGCGTGCTGTTCGAGAAGAACGCCGACGAGCTGCGCGCGCCCTCCAGCATGATGAAGCTGATGACCGCAGAGGTCGTCTTCAACGCCATCAAGAAGGGCGACATCAAGCTGACCGACGAATATCGGATCAGCGAGAACGCCTGGCGCCGGGGCGGCGCGCCCTCCGGCGGCTCGACCATGTTCGCCGCCATCAACAGTAAGGTCTCGGTCAGCGATCTCCTGCATGGCGCGATCATCCAGAGCGGCAACGATGCCTGCATCGCGCTCGCGGAAGGCATGGCGGGCAACGAGCGGATTTTCGCGGCCGAGTTCATGACCAAGCGTGCACGCGAGCTCGGCCTCACCAGATCGACCTTCGCCAATTCCAACGGCTTGCCTGATCCCGGCAACAAGATGACGGTGCGCGAGCTCGGCATCCTCGCCCGCCACATCATCCTGGACTTCCCCGAGTTCTACAAACTGTTCGGCGAGAAGGAGTTTACCTGGAACAAGATTCGCCAGCCCAACCGCAATCCGCTGCTCAATTCGATGGAGGGCGCCGACGGGCTCAAGACCGGCTACACCAAGGAAGGCGGCTACGGCATGGTGGGCTCGGCCGTGCAAAACGGCACGCGATTGATCGTTGTCGTCAACGGGCTCGATGATCCCGAGGACCGCGCCACGGAAGCCAAGAAGATGCTGGAATGGGGCTTTCGCAATTTCGAGACCCGCACCCTGATCGCAGCCGAACAGCCCGTCGGCTACGCCAAGGTGTTCGGCGGCGAGAGCCGCTCGGTCAAGCTCGTGGCCAAGACGCCCGTGAAAGTGATGGTGCACAAGAACGGCAGCGACAAGCTGATCGCCCGCATCGTCTATCGCGGCCCGGTGCGCGCGCCGGTCGAGGCCGGCCAGCAGGTCGGTGTGGTCAAGGTCTGGCGCGGCGGCACCATCGCGGTGGAGACGCCGGTCTATGCCGCCGAAGCGATCGGCACCGGCTCGACCATGCGCCGCGCAATCGACGGCGCCAGCGAGCTCGTGATCGGCATGTTCCGCGCAGGCGCCGAGAAGCTCTGATCATGAGTGAAAGCGCGGTACGGTGGCCGTCGGGACGCGGACGCTTCATCACCTTTGAAGGTGGCGAAGGGGCGGGCAAGTCGACCCAGATCAACAAGCTCGCCGACCGCCTCAAGGCGGCAAGAATGCGCATCCTCGTCACGCGCGAACCGGGCGGCTCGCCTGGCGCCGAGATCATGCGACATCTGGTGCTGTCAGGCATGGGCAAGCTGCTCGGCCCCGAAGCCGAGACGTTGCTGTTCGCCGCTGCCCGCGACGACCACGTCCGCACCGTGATCCAGCCCGCGCTCAGCCAAGGCGTCTGGGTGCTGTGCGACCGTTTCGCCGACTCGACGCGGGCCTATCAGGGCAGCCTCGGCCGCGTGCCGGACGGCCTGATCAACGCGATGCAGCGGGTCACGATCGGCGATCTCAAGCCGGATCTCACCATCATCCTCGACCTGCCGGTCGAGATCGGCTTGCAGCGAGCAGCCACGCGCCGCGGCAGCGCCGCACCCGACAGGTTCGAGGGCGAGGATCTCAAGTTCCACCAAGGCCTGCGCGACGCCTATCGCAAGATCGCCGCGGAAGATCCCGCGCGTTGTGCGCTGATCGACGCCAATTCCGATCCTGACACGGTTGCCGGGCGCGTCTGGACGGCGCTGCGCGAACGTCTCCTTCCCACGCCCGCATCGGTGATTTCCGCATGAGCCCGCGTCGGACCGAGCGCGAAACCGCCATTCCGCATCCGCGCGAGACATCGAAGCTGTTTGGGCACCGCGAGGCCGAGACCGCGCTGCTCGCAGCCTATCGCAGCGGGCGCATCCCGCATGCCTGGCTGATCGGCGGACCGCAAGGCATCGGCAAGGCAACGCTGGCCTACCGCATGGCGCGCTTCGTGCTCGCCCACGGCAAGCCGCTGGCGCCGTCCGTGCAGCGCGCCGAAGACCTTGCGATCGATCCCGACAATGCCGTGGCGCGGCAGGTTGCGGCGAGTTCGCATGGCGGGCTGTTGACGCTGGAGCGCACCGCGAATGATCGCGGCGTGATGCGCACCGTGATCACCGTCGACGAGACGCGCGAGACGATCGGCTTCTTCGGCTCGACGGCCGCCGCCGAAGGTTGGCGCGTCTGCATCGTCGACACTGTCGACGAGCTCAATCCAAACGCGGCCAACGCGCTTTTGAAGATCCTCGAAGAACCGCCGCAGCAATCGCTATTCCTGTTGGTGAGCCACGCGCCGGCACGCGTGCTCGCCACCATCCAGTCGCGTTGCCGCAAGCTGCGCTTGCGCCCGCTCGCCACCGATGACGTGATCAGTGCGGCGGCTTCGGCCGGCGACCTCGATCCGAATGATCCGGCGCTGCACGAAGCGGCGGAGGCTTCCGAGGGCAGCGTGGCGCGGGCACTGACGCTGCTCGGCGGTGACGCGCTCAAGCTCCAGCAGCGCACGGCGGCACTGCTCGCGCGTCTGCCGCAGGTCGATCCGCGCGAACTGCACACGCTCGGCGATTCGCTCGGGACCAGCGACCGTGTCGCGCTTGCCGCCTTCATCGACGGCATCGATCGCTGGATCGCCGAACGCCTGCATGCGGACGAAGCCAATACGAACCAGAATCTGCCGCGCCTTGCGCGTCTAGCTGAGGTATGGGAAAAGATCGTCCGCGCCGCGCGCGACACCGAAACCTACAATCTGGAGCGCAAGCCCTTGGTTTTCTCGGTGTTCGGCTGGCTGGCGGACGCAACGCGCTAGGCGCAGGTTCGTTTCCAATTTTCGAGAAGCCGGTAAAGGAATTCGTGGTGGCAACGCGAGCTAAAAAAACCGCCAAGGGCAAGAAGAAGGCTGCGAAGAAAGCCGTCAAGAAAGCCACGAAGAAGGCTGTGAAGGCGCGTGCGCGCAAAGGTGCCAAGACGGTCAAGAAGACCAAAAAGGTTGCCGCCAAAAAAGCCGTGAAGAAGAGCGCAGCGAAGACGGCAAAGAAGGCCGGCCGGGCGGCGAAGAAGCAGGTCGCCACCAACAAGGCTTCGAAGAAAACCGCCGTCAAAGCGCCGGCCAATGCTCCGGCGAAAAACGTAGCCAAGAAGGCGAGGGTGACTGCGCCTGCCGTGATCGCCGCGCCAGCTCCTGTCGCCGCCCCGCAAAAAGCTGCCAAGCCGAAGGCGCCGCGCGCGCCAAAGCCCGTCGCAGCGCCACAAACGGCCGCGCCCGTTGCCACCCCCGCGCGCGATAACGTCTTCTACATCACGACCGCCATCGCCTATCCCAACGGCAGCCCGCATATCGGCCACGCCTATGAGGCGATCGCGACCGACGTGCTGGCGCGCTTTGCGCGGCTCGATGGCAAGGACGTGTTCTTCCTGACCGGCACCGACGAGCACGGCCAAAAAATGGTGCAGACGGCGGCCGGTGAAAACATGTCCGTGTCCGCGCTCGCGACCCGCAATGCCGGCCGCTTCAAGGAGATGGACGAGCGCCTGAACGTGTCGTTCGACCGCTTCATCCGCACCACCGAGGAGCAGCATCATCGCTCCAGCCAGGAGATCTGGCGGCGCATGGAAGCGAACGGCGACATCTATGCCGACACCTATTCGGGCTGGTACTCGGTCCGTGACGAGGCGTATTACGCCGAGGACGAGACGCGCCTGAACGATGATGGGTTGCGGCTCGGACCGCAGGGCACGCCGGTCGAATGGGTTGAGGAGAAGAGCTATTTCTTTCGTCTGTCAGCGTACCAGGACAAGCTGCTCAAGCTTTATGCGGACCATCCCGATTTCATCGGGCCGGACTCCCGCAGGAACGAGGTGGTGAGCTTTGTCAGAGGTGGCCTGCGCGATCTCTCGATCTCGCGCACGACCTTCGACTGGGGCGTCAAGGTGCCCGGCGATGAAGAGCACGTGATGTATGTCTGGGTCGACGCGCTGACCAATTACATCACCGGCGTAGGCTTCCCCGACGAGAGCGACGAAAACTGGCGCTACTGGCCGGCCGACGTGCACATCATCGGCAAGGACATCATCCGTTTCCATGCGGTGTATTGGCCGGCGTTCCTGATGTCCGCGGGCATTCCGCTGCCGAAGCGGATCTATGCCCACGGCTTCCTGTTCAACAGGGGCGAGAAGATGTCGAAGTCGGTCGGCAACGTCGTCGATCCCTTCAACCTCGCCGACCAGTATGGCGTCGATCAGATGCGCTATTTCTTCCTGCGCGAGGTGCCGTTCGGCCAGGACGGCAACTACAATCACGAGGCCATCGTCGCGCGCATTAACGCCGATCTCGCCAACGATCTCGGCAACCTTGCGCAGCGCTCGCTGTCGATGATCGCCAGGCAGCTCGGGGGCGTGCTGCCGGAGCCCGGCGAGTTCAGCGACAACGACAACGCAATCTTGGCGATGGCCGACGGCATGATCGCCACGTCGCGTGAAGCCATGGCGACGCAGCAGATCCACCAATGGCTCAACGCCGTGTGGGCCGTGGTGGCGGAGACCAACCGCTATTTCGCGGGCGAGGCGCCGTGGGCGCTCGCCAAGACCGATCCCGCCAGGCAGAAGACGGTGCTTTACGTCACTGCGGAAGTCGTGCGCCAGATCGCGATTCTGACGCAGCCGGCGATGCCGACCGCCTCGGGATTGCTGCTCGACAGCCTCGGCATCCCGGAAGCCGAGCGCAGCTTCGCCGCCCTGGGTGGCACCTCGCGCATCGCGCCGGGCTCGACGCTGCCGGCGCCGAAACCGGCGTTCCCGCGCTACGTCGAGCCGGCGGCCTGAGGCGGACGCGCGATGCTGGTCGACAGTCATTGCCACCTGGATTTTCCGGACTTCGCGGAAGATCTCGACGGGATCGTGTCGCGTGCGCGTGCAGCCGGCGTCAAACGCATGGTCACGATCTCCACGCGGGTGCGGAAGCTGAACGATCTTGTCGCCATCGCCGAGCGCTACGACGATGTCTATTGCTCGGTCGGCACTCACCCGCACAATGCGGATGAGGAGGACGGCATCGCGTCGGACGAGCTGATCGCGCTGACGCAGCATCCCAAGGTCGTCGCGCTCGGTGAAGCCGGGCTCGATTATTTCTACGACAACAGCTCACCGGAGGCGCAGGCGAGAGGCTTTCGCGCCCACATCGCCGCCGCCCGCGCTACCGGCCTGCCGCTGGTGATCCACACCCGCGAGGCGGACGAGGACTGTGCCAGCATCCTGGAGGATGAGGCCGCACGCGGATCGTTTCGCGCGGTGCTGCATTGTTACACCGGCGGGCGCGAGCTGGCGCTGAAGGCGGTCTCGCTCGGGCTGTATATCGGCTTCACGGGTATCCTGACCTTCAAGAAGTCGGAATCCCTGCGCGCGCTTGCGGCCGAACTGCCGCCCGATCGTATTCTGGTTGAGACGGACTCGCCTTATCTTGCACCGGGAAAATTCCGGGGCAAACGCAACGAACCGGCCTATGTGGTCGAAGTCGCAAAGGTGCTCGCCGAGACACGCAGCGTGTCGACCGAGGAAATCTCGCGCCAGACCACCGAAAACTTCTTCCGTCTATTCTCGAAGGTGAAAGCTTGAGACTGGGAGCCGCATGACACTGACGCTGACGATCCTGGGCTGCGGCTCCTCCGCCGGCGTGCCGCGCCCGGCGCTCGGCTGGGGCGCCTGCGATCCCAACAACCCCAAGAACCGCCGTCGCCGCTGCTCGCTGCTGGTCGAACGAACGTCCGAGCACGGCACCACACGCATCTTGATCGACACCTCGCCGGACCTGCGCGAGCAATTGCTTTCGACCAACGTCGACCACATCGATGCCGTGTTCTTGACCCACGAGCATGCCGACCAGACCCACGGCATGGATGATCTGCGTTCGGTGGTCATGCACATGCGACGGCGCATCCCGACCTACTTCAACCAGTCGACAGCGAAGGACATCCTGTCGCGGTTCTCCTACTGCTTCATCTCGCCGGAGGGCAGCGACTATCCGCCGATCCTGACGCGGCATTCGATCGAGGCGGGCGAAAGTCAGACGATTTTGGGGAAGGGCGGCGCGGTGACGATGACCGCCTTCCTGGTGCAGCACGGCAATATTCCCGCGCTCGGCTACCGCATCGGGGATGCCGCCTACACACCCGACCTCAACGACATCCCGCGCGAGAGCTGGGGCGCATTGGAAAATCTGGACCTCTGGATCGTCGACGGCCTGCGCTACACCAGTCATGTCAGCCATTTCAGCATCAACGATGCGCTGTCGTGGATCGAACGTTTCAAGCCGAAGCGCGCGGTCATCACCAACATGACCGCTGACGTTGATTACGAGGTCATCAGGCAGTCGCTGCCCGCGGGCGTGGTGCCGGCCTATGACGGGCTGCGGCTGGAGACGCACTAAACCCGCGGTGGAAATTCTCCTGCCAGCCGGCATATACCTTGCTTGCGCCGGCCCCATCATGTTGATCTAACGTCTGAAAGACAGGCGTTGGACTGGGCGATATTCAAGCAGGACCAGCACCTGACGTGCAATCGCCGGGGTCGGTTGAATCGCCTCGTGTGAAGATGGGGATTGCGTTGGCAGCGGACGATCTAGCGACTCGAGGACTGGTGCGACGCGCTCTGGACCTCCTTTATCTCGGCGCGGGCTACGCCGCGGGCGTCTTCCTGGTTGCGATCTTTGCAATCATGATGGTCATGTCGGTCGGGCGTCAGTTTGCGATCAACATTCCCGCCGGCGACGATTTCGCGTCCTGGTGCATGGCCGCGATGGCTTTCCTCGGACTCGCGCACACTTTCAAGCGCGGAGAGATGATCCGGGTCGGCCTGCTGCTGGAGCGCCTGCACGGGCGGACCAAGCAGGTGGCCGAGATCGTTGCGCTCGGCATTGCCGCGGCATTCATCCTCTATTTCACCTGGCATGCCGTGCAGATGACCTACGATTCCTGGCGCTTCAACGACGTGGCGCAGGGCGTCGTCGCGCTTCCGCTCTGGATTCCGCAGCTCGGCTTTGCCGGCGGCCTTGCGATCCTGTCGATCGCGCTGATCGATGAAATGGTCAATGTCGTCGGCGGCAACCGGCCGAGCTACGAGAAGGGCTCGCCGGACGAGACGCCCGACGAATTCATCGAGCGCATCTCGCAGGGCGGCGGAGGTTGAGCATGGCCAATCTCGGCATGATCGAGCTGTCGTTCATCCTGCTCGGCGTCATGATCCTGCTGCTCGGCAGCGGCGTCTGGATCGCGGTCTCGCTCGGGCTCGTCGGCTTTGTGGCGATGGCGCTGACGACGAGTTTGCCGCTCGGTACCGTGCTCGCCACCACGACCTGGAGCGCGAGCGCGTCCTGGACGCTGGCTGCACTGCCGCTGTTCATCTGGATGGGAGAGATACTTTTCCGGACAAAATTGTCGGAAGAGATGTTCCGCGGTCTGTCGCCTTGGGTGCAGTGGCTGCCGGGACGGCTGACGCATGTGAATGTGATCGGCTGCGGCATCTTCGCGGCGGTGTCGGGCTCGTCGGCCGCGACCTGTGCGACCATCGGCAAGATCGCATTGCCGGAGCTCGACAAGCGTGGCTACGACAAGGGTCTGAGCCTCGGATCGCTCGCGGGCTCCGGCACGCTCGGCCTCTTGATTCCGCCCTCGATTCCGATGGTGGTCTATGCGGTCACGGCGAACGTCTCCGTGCTCCAGGTGTTTCTCGGCGGCTTCCTGCCGGGCGTGCTCGTGATTGTGCTCTATTCCGGCTACATCATCATCTGGTCGCTGCTCAACCCAAAGAAAATTCCCCCGCGCGATCCGCCGATGCCGTTCCGGCAGAAGCTCCGCGAGTCGGCCAAGCTGGCGCCCTGCCTGCTGCTGATCCTGGCGGTCTTCCTGTCCCTCGTGCTCGGCTTCGCGACGGCGACGGAATGCGCGGCGTGGGGTGTCTCAGGCGCGCTGCTGCTGGCGTGGTGGAGCGGCACGCTCACGCGCAAGAACTTCCTCGAGAGCATCATGAGCGCGACGCGCCTGACCTGCATGATCATGTTGATCCTGGCAGGCGCGGCCTATACGACAGCTGCGATGGCCTATACGGGTATTCCGGCGGCGCTCGCCACCTGGGTCCAGGGGCAGCAGCTCACACCCGGCATGCTCGCCCTCTATCTCAGCATCATGTACATCATCCTGGGATGCCTAATCGACGGCATCTCGATGATCGTCCTGACCGCCGTCATCGTACTGCCCATGGTCAGGCAGGCGGGCCTCGATCTGGTCTGGTTCGGCGTCTATCTCATCATCCACGTCGAGATGGCGCAGATCACGCCGCCGGTCGGCTTCAATCTGTTCGTGCTCCAGAACATGAGCGGCCGCGATACGTTCACCGTTGCACGGGCGGCCTTCCCATTCTTCGTCCTGCTGCTGGCCGCCGTGTTCATCATCACGGAGTATCCGCAGATCGTGATGTTCTTGCCGAAGCTTGCTTTCCCAGACTGAGCATACCCGTTTTTCAGATTGACCTTAAGGAGAAGCCCGATGATGTCTCGTTTAGTCCGCGCGTCCCTGATCGCCGGCGTCGTGATGGCCGCGGCACCTGCTTTGGCCCAGACCAAATGGAATTTGCCGGCAGCCTATCCTGCCGACAATCCGCACTCCGAAAATCTGATCGCCTTCGCCAAGGACGTCGAGGCCGCCACGTCCGGCAAGCTCCAGATCACCGTTCATCCGGGGGCCTCACTGTTCAAGGCGCCCGACATCAAGCGCGCGGTGGTGACCGGGCAGGCGCAGATGGGTGAGGTGCTGCTGTCGATCCACGAGAACGAGGACCCGCTCTTCGGCGTCGACGTCGTGCCGTTCCTCGCGACCAGCTTCCCTGACGCGATGAAGCTGTATCAGGCCTCCAAAGCCGCGATCGCCAAGAAGCTCGATGCGCAGGGCCTCAAGCTGCTGTTCGCCGTGCCGTGGGCGCCGCAGGGCGTCTACGTCAACAAGCCGCTCGCGACGATCGAAGACATGAAAGGCTTGAAGTGGCGCGCCTATAATGTCGGCACCGCGCGCATCGGCGAGTTGGTCGGCGCACAATCGGTCACGATCCAGGCTGCCGAACTGCCGCAGGCACTTGCGACCGGCGTGGTGAACTCCTTCATGTCGTCGGGCGGCACGGGTTACGATGCGAAGGCCTGGGAGTCGCTCAAATACTTTTACGACGTGCAGGCCTGGATTCCGAAGGACTACACCTTTGTCAACAAGGCCGCGTTCGAGGCGCTCGACAAGCCGACGCAGGAGGCGATCCTCAAGGCGGCTGCGACGGCGGAAACCCGCGGGTGGAAGGCCTGGCAAGACAAGAGCAGCTGGTATCTCGATCAGCTCAAGGCGAAAGGCATGAATGTCGAGCCGCCGAGCCCGGCACTGAAGGCCGGCTTCCAGAAGATCGGCGAACAGCTGACCGCCGATTGGCTCAAGAAGGCCGGCGCTGACGGGCAGGCGATCGTCGACGCCTACAAGAAGATGTGACGACCGCGAAGCTTCCGCCCGCCACCTTCAGGTGTGCGGGCGGAAGGTCTTCCACAGTCAGCCTCAGGCCGAGATCGCCTTGGCTGATCCGACCTCGTTGCGCAGCAGGAATTTTTGGATCTTGCCGGTCGAGGTCTTCGGGATCGGTCCGAACACGACGGCCTTCGGCGTCTTGAAGCCACTCATCTGCGAGCGGCAGAACGCGATGATGTCAGCCTCGCTCGCGCTGGCGCCGTCCTTCAGCTCGACGAAGGCGCAGGGCACCTCGCCCCATTTCGGATCGGGCTTGGCAACCACGGCGGCGAACAGCACGGCTGGGTGCTTGTAGAGGATGTCCTCGACCTCGACGGATGAGATGTTCTCGCCGCCGGAGATGATAATATCCTTGGAACGGTCCTTGATGATGACGTAGCCGTGCTCGTCGAGCACGCCGAGGTCGCCGGTGTGAAACCAGCCGCCCTCGAAGGCTTCCTTGGTCGCCTTCTCGTTCTTGAGGTAGCCCTTCATCACGATGTTGCCGCGGAACATGACCTCGCCGATGGTCTCGCCGTCGCGCGGCACCTCTTGCATCGTCTGCGGATTGATGACGGTGACGGCTTCCTGAAGCGGGTAGGGCACGCCTTGCCGGCGCTTCATGCGCGCGCGTTCGGCGGGCGGAAGCTCGTCCCACCCGGGCTGCTCGGCGCAGACGGAGGCGGGGCCGTAGACCTCGGTCAGCCCGTAGACATGCGTCAGCTTGATGCCGATGCTTTCGGCGCCTTCGAGCACGGCGACGGGTGGCGCCGCACCTGCGATCAGGCCGACGACGCGGCGCGCGGCCTCGCCCTTTGGCGCGTCGGGCGCATTGATCAGCGTGTTGTAGACGATCGGCGCGCCGCACATGTGGGTGACGCCGTGCTGCCTGATCAGCTCGAAGATTTTGGTCGGCTCGACCTTGCGCAGGCAGACATTGGTGCCGGCCGAGGCAGCGATGGTCCAGGGGAAGCACCAACCGTTGCAATGGAACATCGGCAGCGTCCAGAGATACACCGGGTGCTGACCGAGATTGCCGGCCAGGATGTTGCTGACGGCATTCAGATACGCGCCGCGATGATGGGTGACGACGCCCTTGGGATTTCCCGTGGTGCCCGAGGTGTAGCTCAGCGCGATCGCATCCCATTCGTCGGTGGGCAGGACGGCCTCGAAGTTCGGATCGCCTTGCGCGACGGCGTCCTCGTACTCGATCTCGCCGATGCGCTTGCCGCCCTTGAAGGCGGCATCGTCGACATCGATCACGAACGGCTTTGGCCCGGTCATCTGTGCGAGTGCGTCACTGATGACACCGGAGAATTCCGGGTCAACCAGGATGATGTTGGCCCCGCCATGGTCGAGCTGAAACGCGATGGAAGGCGCATCGAGGCGGATGTTGAGCGCATTGAGCACGGCGCCCGTCATGGGGACGGCGAAGTGCGCCTCGTTCATCGCCGGAACGTTCGGCAGCATTGCAGCAACGGTGTCACCGACGCCGATGCCCTTGCCCGCCAGATAAGAGGCAAAGCGCCGGCAGCGCTCGTGCGTCTGCGCCCAGGTGAAGCTGCGGCCCTCATAGACAGTGCTGACGTGATCGGGATAGACGGCGGAGCTTCGCGCGAGGAAGCTCAACGGGCTCAGGGGCACATAATTGGCGGGGGTCTTGTCGAGGCCGATATCGTACTTGTTCTGCCGCTTACTCATCGACACCTCCTGAAAACGCCTCAAAGGAATCCGATCGATATCCAGGGGAAGATCGCGACGATGATCAATCCCACCAGCAGCGCCAGCAGATAGCCCCAGATCGGCCTGATGCCTTCGGCCGGGTCGACGCGTCCAATGGCGCAGGCGGCATAATAGCCGACGCCGAAGGGTGGGGCGAATAGCCCGATACCCATGGCGAGAATGATCACCATCGCATAGTGCACCTCGTGCACGCCGACGGCGCGGGCGATCGGGAACAGCAGCGGCCCGAACAGCACGATCGCAGGGATGCCCTCCAGCACGCTGCCGAGAATGGTGAAGGCCAGGATTGAGACGGCGATGAAGGTCGCCGCCCCGCCGGGCAATCCCGTCATGGCCGCCGCCAGCGAGCGCGAGAAGCCGGATTGGGTCAGGCCCCACGCCATACCGGTCGCGGTGCCGATGATCAGCAGGATTGCGCCCGACAACGCTGCGGTCTCGACCAGCATTGGAAACAACCGCCGCCAGTCGAAGCGGCGGTACACTAGAACGCCGACCAGGGCGCCGTAGACGATGCCGATGGTGGAGACCTCGGTGGCGGTCGCGATGCCCTCGACCACGGCGTAGCGGATCACGAAGGGCAGCGCGAGCGCGGGCAGGGCGATGATGAAGGTCCTGCCGATCTCGGATGCCTTGGCGCGGCGGACGTGGCTCATGTCCTCGTGGCGGTAGCGCCACCACACCAGCATGCAGAGCGTGATCGCCAGCACCACGCCGGGCAATAGACCGCCGGTAAAGAGGGCGGCGATCGACACGCCCGTGACCGAGCCGATCGTGATCAGCACGAGGCTCGGTGGAATGGTCTCCGTCTGGGCCCCCGTCGCCGCAAGGAGCGCGACGAGGTCGCCGGGCTTGGCGCCGCGCTGCTTCATCTCCGGGAACAGCACCGGTGCGACCGCGGCCATGTCGGCGGCCTTGGCGCCGGAGATGCCGGAGACCAGGTACATGGCGCCGACCAGTACATAATGCAGGCCGCCGCGGACATGCCCGAGCAGGCTCGCCAGGAACGCCACCATGGCCCGCGCCATGCCGGTCATCTCGATTAGCAGCCCCAGAAAGACGAAGAGCGGCACCGAGAGTAGGATGAGGTGGCTCATGCCCTCGTCCATCCGCCCGACCAGCACCATCAGCGGCGTGCGCGTGGTCAGCGCCAGATAGCCGAAGATCGCAAGGCCAAACCCGAACGCAATGGGAACGCCGGCAAAGACGCAGAAGCCGGCAACGCCGACGAAGAAGATGACGAGGTTGAGATTGCCGAGGGGGCGCAGCGACGGCTCCGCCAGCCAGAATGCGCCGATCAGGACTGCAACCGACAGCACGGCGGCCGCGACCATCCGGTAATCGGCGGCGCGCAGCAGCCGCAGCAAGGCGAACGCCGCCATCAGGCTGATGCCGGCCGGCAGCGCCGCAGCGCGCCACATATTCGAGATCTGGAGCGCCGGTGTGGTGATGTAGCTCTCTTCGTAGGCATAGTCGCAGGACGGCCAGACGATCAGCACGAGGAACGCCAGCGCGGCCGATGTCGCGACCAGATCGAGATAGGTCCGCAACGCGGGCCGGGCACTGGCGACGACCGCGGTCATGCGCATGTGCTCGGAGCGGCGGAACGCGACTGCCGCGCCCAGCATGGCGAGCCACAGGAACAGGATCGAGGCGAGCTCGTCTGACCAGATCAGCGGCCGATGCAGCCCGTAGCGCGCAACCACGCCGGCAAACAGGATCACGATCTCGGCGATGACCAGGATCGCCGCCGGGATCTCCACAAGAAGGCCAAGTGTGCGCTCCAGCCAAGCCAGCAACGAAGGTCGGCGAGGGGACTGAACAGTCGCCTCGCCCGCCACTTCGATCACCTCGACTTCGACATGAGCCATGACGCGGCCTAACGCGTTACGACAGCTTGCCCACGGCTTTTTCCAGGAGGTCCCAGGCTTGATCGCCGTACTTGCCCTTCCATTCGGCATAGAAGCCGGCGGACCGCAGCTTGTCGCGGAACGGGGCCACCGCCGGCTGGTTGAAGGTCAGGCCCTTGCCCGCCAGCTCCTGCTGGAGATTGGCGTTGAGCTTGGCGGTATCCTCACGCTCCTTGACGGCGGCGGCGTTGATGTTCTTGGCGACGACAGTGCGCACGTCCTGCGGCAGTTTTTCCCAGGCACGGCGGTTGGCCAGGAACCAGAAGCCGTCCCACATGTGGTTGGTCAGCGAGCAGTACTTCTGCACCTCGTACAGCTTTGCGGTCGAGATGATCGCCAGCGGGTTCTCCTGGCCCTCGACGATCTTGGTCTGGAGCGCCGAATAGACCTCGGCGAAATTGATCGAGGCGGGCGCTGCGTCGAATGCCTTGAACATCGAGGTCCATAGCGGCGACACCGGCACGCGGATTTTGAAGCCCTTGAGATCGTCCGGACCGGCGATCGGCTTGGTCGACGATGTGGTCTGGCGGAAGCCGTTGTCCCAGATCTTGTCCATGACCTCGAGCCCGGCCTTCTTGATCTCGCCGCGGACGAAGGCGCCGAGGTCTCCATCCATGGCCTTCCAGACCGTGCCGTAGTCCGGGAACGCGAAGCCGATGCCGTTGATGGACGCGGCCGGCACCAGGGTCGAGAGGATCAGCCCCGACAGCGTGAAGAACTCGACGCCGCCGGAGCGGATCTGGCTCAGCATGTCGGTGTCGGACCCGAGCTGGTTGTTCGGGAAGATCTGGAGGTCGAACTTGCCGTTGGTCTCGCTCTTGATGGCCGCGGCCATCTCCTTGGCGCGCACGTTCAGCGGATGGCTGTCCGGCAGGTTGTTGGCGTATTTGTAGGTGAACTCGGCGCTCTGGGCGCGGGCCACATGGGGCGCACTGAGGCCGCCCAGGACCGCGGTCGCGGCGGAGGCCTTGAGAAGCGTGCGTCGGGAAAAGCTCATGGGTCTGCTTCCTCGGAAGGTTTGTTGTTGTTCTGAGATGCAAACCTATACGGACGTCAGGTCAGAAGGTCATCTGCGATCTCGCGAAGCCTCGCTTATTGCAGCCGGACAACGTCGCGGCAATATCGGCTTTCGGAGAGATGGCCGCACAAAAAAATGCGAAAACAACCCCATGCACAGTAGCCGTCAAAGAGCTGGGACGGCGGCCCGGCGTAAGCCCAAAAACGGCTTGGAGCGAAGGTGCAGTGGCAGGAATTTCATCTAAATGACTGATCAAATTGCACATAAAAATATTCCATAATATACCTTATGCGAATTACGGATATGGGGCGAGCCGGCCATCTCAGTGTGCTCGGCACCGTTCTCCAGGGGTTGGACTCGACTCTGACAACGCTTGCGGGCAACGAAGATCTTGCCCGCGACGTCCTCTTCGGCTGGGCCCTCACCCAGCGGCCGCATTGTCCGGGCGTTGAGTGGCCCGCAACGTCGGGATCTGAGGCGCGGTCCTGAAATTGGCTAGGCGTAATCGATATGACTCTGAGCCTCAGACAACTCCGATACTTCGTGGCCATCGCGGATGCAGGTGCGCTCGCGAGAGCCGCCGAAATCCTGAACGTCGCTCAATCGGCGCTGAGCCATCACGTGTCGGAGATAGAGGCCGTCCTTGGGGTCCAGCTCCTACATCGGCGTCCGCGCGGAATATTGCTGACACCTGCCGGGGAACGTCTTTACGAGCATGCCACTGCGATCCTAGCTGCGGTGGTGAAGGCGGAGACCGACGTCAAGGCATTCACCGAGGAGGCGACCGGGGCGATTTCGGTCGGCCTCACGCACACGGTTGCTGCAGCCTGCGGGCTTGAGATCATGCAGGCTGTCGGGACCGGCACCCCGGCAGTGCATCTGACGCTGGCCGAGGGTTTGAGTCCTGGACTGACAGATCGGCTGATTGCGGGCGAACTCGATTTCGCGCTCGTTTTCAATCCCCCCGTGGATGCCAGACTGATCCGTGAGCCCCTGCTCAGGGAGGAACTATTCCTCGTCGGGCGTGCGGACGTCATCGGTCCCCCCGATACGCCGATTGCCTTCGCCGAAATCCCGCAGGGTACGGTTCTCGGCTTAATCCCGTCACGAGCCATCATTCAGGCGCAGATTCTGCGCAACAAGGTCACGCGCAGCCCAAAACTTGAGATCGACTCGCTTGGCCTGATGCGGCGGGCGCTGGAGGCCGGGCTTGGCTGCGCCATTCTGGCGCGGTCGACCGTAGCAGCGGATCTGCCGAACAAACGCATCCGCGCCCGGCAGATTGTCGAGCCGACCATTACAAGAGATCTCAATCTGATCATGCGGTCCGACCACCCGCAAACGCGTGGCTTCACCGAGGTGCGCCGCGTCCTGAATGAGGTGTTTTTTCAGGAGGTGGTCAGCGGACGCTGGCCAGCGGAGTCGCTGGCCAAAGCGACGCAGAGCTGAGCCGAGCACGACGCTGTAAGAGCCCTGAACGGCAATGCAGCCGGGTACCGGCTTCGGCGGCATTGGTTGGCTCGGGCGAAACAGGCCTCCCCGACATGCCCCGCATGGGTCGAGCCAAATCAACGCGTTGAACTATCTGGTCGCGAGATAGCTGCGTTAGGAAAGGTGTAATTGTCACTTTCCGCAGGCGCGAGCATCGTCTGGCGGCAAACAGCAGGCAAACTGCCGACGCGATGGGAGCGCACGTGGAGAGATGAGCAATTTCCCCACCTCGGTGGAGATCGTCGAGGAAGGTCCTCGCGAGGGCTTCCAGATCGAGCCCGGGCCAATTTCGACCGCTGCAAAGATCGAGCTGATCGATGCCTTGTCACAGACAGGCGTCAAGACGATCCAGGTCGCTTCGTTCGTCAACCCGAAGGCCGTGCCGGGCTGGGCTGACGCCGAGGCGGTCGTTCGGGGATTCACGCCGTCTCCGGGCGTCGCCTATACGGCCCTCTGGTTCAATGAGCGCGGAATGGAACGCGCCCTCTCCCATCGCGATCGTCTCGTGAATGCCGCAGCCATCGCCTTGAGCGCCTCCGAGGCGTTCTCTCTGCAGAATCTCCGGCGAGATCGGCAGGGCCAGATTGAAGCCATGAGATCGACAGTGGCGGCTCATCTCGCCGCGAACGTGCCGGTTGATCGAGTGATCGTCATGGCGGCATTCGGATGCAATTTCTCCGGAGAAGTGCCGCTCAGCGCGGTGATCTCCACCATCAAGGATGGGCTCGGCATCGCCGAGGAAACTGGGACCCGCATTTGCGCCATCGGGCTCGGAGACAGTATGGGCTGGTGCACGCCGAGGAGGATTCAGGAGACCGTCACCGCTATCCGCGAGCGCTGGCCGGAGTTGGAGCTGTCACTGCATCTGCACGATACACGGGGTCTCGGCATCGCATCTGCTTATGAGGGGCTGCGGCTCGGTGTATCCAAGTTCGACGCCGCCGTCGCCGGCCTGGGAGGCTGCCCCTTTGCTGGGCAACCTGGAGCGCCCGGGAATATTGCCACGGAAGAGCTGGTGCTCCTCTGCGAACAACTCGGCATACCGACCGGCATCAATCTTGATCGGCTCATTGACGTTGCTCGGCTCGCCGAGCAGATCGTCGGGCACCGCCTGCCAAGCGCGCTGCTCAGATCGGGGCGACCGAAGATGATAGGGACCCAATGACATGACCGCAGATGCTGCAAAGCCGCTCCAGAACATTCGCGTTCTGGATTTCGGTCACACCATTATGGGCCCCTGCGCCGGACTGATCTTGGCCGATCTCGGCGCCGATGTGATCAAAGTCGAACCCTACGAAGGCGACTCCACACGTCGAATGCCCGGCTTCGCCGCGGGATTCTTTGCCACGTTCAATCGTAACAAGCGCTCGATCGCGCTTGATCTGAAAACACCCCGTGGCCAGGCAGCTCTTCACCGCCTGGTGGCTGGTGCAGACGTGCTACTGGAGAATTTCGGCCCCGGCACGATCGAGCGTCTTGGCTGCCGGTGGGAAGACCTCGCGAAGATCAATCCGCGTCTGATCTTCCTGTCGATGAAGGGATACTTGAAAGGACCCTATGAGCACCGAGGAGCTCTGGATGAAGTGGTCCAGATGCAAAGCGGCATCGCCTATATGACCGGCCCGCCCGGCCAGCCGTTACGGGCCGGCGCTTCGATCATCGACATTCTCGGCGCCGTTTTCGGGGTCGTTGCCGTGCTCGCAGCCATCAATGAGCGCGCGATCACCGGACAGGGCAAGCGGGTCGGCTCCTCCCTGTTCGAGAGTGCGGCATTCCTCATGGCGAGCCACATTGCCGGCGGCGCAGTAACCGGCGAACCAATGCGTCCGTTTCCTGCGCGCACCAACGCCTGGGGGGTCTACGACGTTTTCGAGACGCGAGACGGGCAGGTTTTCATAGGCATCACCAGCGACGCCCATTGGAGTCGGTTCTGCAAACAATTCGGCTTGGCGGAGCTCGGGGGCGATCCGCGCTTGCAATCAAATACCGATCGCTGCGCCAACCGCCACTGGATGCTGCCAGTTCTCAAGCGGCTATTTGCCGAGCAGGCAATGGCTGACGTTCTCGCCGCCTGCGACACGGCCATGCTGCCTTATGCCAAGGTGGGACATCCCGACGAGCTTCCACAAGACCCGCATCTTGCTGCAGGAGGGCTGGTCGAAACTGCGATCTCCGCTCTGGGCAAGCATCTTATCGCGCGCCTGCCCGGCCTGCCCATGGAGTTCGGCGAGCTCAGGGAAAGAACAAGGCTGGAGCGGCAACCGCCCGGCATTTCGGAGCACGGCGAGCAGGTCCTTAGGGAGGCCGGGCTGAGTCCGGCCGAAGTCGAGGCTTTGGTGCAGGATAGAATTCTGCGTCGACCAGACGCTCAGGTCGCGGCACGCGACGAGAACGTTGCCTGAGATGCCAAAGCGCCTGCCGCATGGGGCGTCGGGGTCTGGCTTGACGCTGCGCGCACGTCGCCTCGCCTTCTCGCTTCCAGAACGATCCCATCGCTAAGTTCTACTGGTGCCCTTCACGTCATTCGGAGAACCTTTCGGCAAGCTGGCGTGCTCGCGCGGTAAAGCGCGTTGTTCCGCACAAAAACGTACGAGAAATCGGGAGGGATAGATGACCACTGCGGATCTGGCCGGCTCGACAGCCGATCAATTGGACGCTCCTAGCGCCGCAGCCAGGGACGCTCGTTCCTTGTCGGTCGACCATGCCGTTGCCGAGGTTGCAGCCCGCCTCGAGCGGCTTCCCGCAAGTCGCTATTTCTGGAAGATCATTATCCTCGTTTCCCTCGGCGGCTGGTTCGAATACTACGATCTCATCTTCACGGGTTATATCGCGCCCGGCCTGACGAAATCGGGATTGCTGACCACCACAACCACGACTTTCTTCGGCTACACTGGAATTGCCGGCTTTATCGCCGCAACTTTTGCCGGGCTCTTCGTAGGAACTTTCTTCTGCGGCAGATTGATCGATCGGTTCGGCCGACGCGCGGCCTTCACCTGGTCGATGGTGTGGTATTCTTTCGCCTTGCTCATCATGGCGTTTCAGCACACGCCTGAGGGCCTGCTGGTCTGGCGCTTCGTCGCCGGGATTGGCATCGGGGTCGAGATCATCACGGTGACGACCTTCATCATCGAGCTGGTCCCCGGCCATATGCGGGGCAAGGCCATCGCACTGAACCAGGCAATCATGTTCACGGCGGCACCGATCGCCGCCCTCCTTTCATCCTGGCTCGTTCCGGAAACCTATTTCGGCCTGGACGGCTGGCGCTGGATCGTCCTGATCGGATCCACCGGCGCAATCGTGGTCTGCTTCCTGCGCGCCCGCCTTCCCGAAACGCCGCGATGGCTTGCACAGCATGGCCGATCGGAAGAAGCTCTTCGCGTCGTCGAGCGTATCGAACAGCAGATTATACGCGAGACCGGAAATTCCTTGCCCGAGCCGGCGCGCATCCGGAACGCCGCTCCCGAGCGAGAGCCTCACTTCTTTGAACTATGGACGGGCCCCTGGCGCTCGCGCGTCTTGATGTTGCTTGTCTTCAATCTGTTCCAGGCAATCGGATATTACGGTTTCGCGAACTGGGTGCCTTCCTTCATGATCGCCAAGGGAGTCCTGGTCACCAAGAGCCTGCTCTATTCTTCGGCGATTGCGATCGCCAGCCCTGTCGGACCACTGTTAGCCATGATGATCGCCGATCGCATCGAGCGCAAATGGCTCATCGTGATTGCCGCGGCGTCAATCTCCGTCTTCGGGCTGGCGTTTGCTCAATCATCCGCGCCCTTCTTGCTCATTACGTTTGGCCTCCTGGTCAATCTCGGCAACTCAATCATGTCGCTCAGTTTCCACACCTACCAGAACGAGGTCTTCCCGACTCGAATCCGGGCACGAGCAGCAGGCACCGTCTATTCGGTCAGCCGATTGACTGCCATGTTCTCCGGCTTCCTGATCGCCTTTCTGCTTCGAGACTACGGTGTGACGGGCGTGTTCGGTGCGATCGTGGGAGCCATGGTCGTGGTGATGATCGTCATCGGCGTATTTGGGCCGACAACGAACAACAAGCCGCTCGAAGAGATCGCCTAGGGCATCTCGCGCCACGCTGCAGCCGTTGCTGCCGAACGTCGAAGATCGAGAAACCAATGGCAACGGACCTAGCGGGTAGACCCAAACATTGTTCGAAAAGATCTGGCGACCTCACGTCGCCACGCGGCGCGGCACGCGAAACCTGCTGACCATCGATCGCATCTTCCTGCACGATATGACGTCGATTCCGGCGTTCGAGCAGCTTCGCGAGCGCAACCTCTCCGTCGCGGAGACAGCGCGTACCCTCGCCGTTATCGATCACGCGGTCGCGACCGCGCCCGGTCGAACGGAGGAGACCTATCCGGTCATGGCGCCGATGGTAAGGTCGTTTCGCCGGGAGGTGACTGAGCGCGGAATTCCGCTGTTCGGTCTTGGAGATCCGCGGCAAGGCATCGTGCACGTCGTTGCCGCGGAGCAAGGTGCCATCCTGCCGGGAATGACGGCTGTTTGCGGTGACAGTCATACCTGTACAAACGGCGCTCTGGGCGCGATCGCCTTCGGCATCGGAAGCACCGAGATTGCGCACAGCCTCGCCTATCAGGCGCTGTGGCTTCCTCAACCAAAGACCCTACGCGTGACGATCGACGGCGTACTCGATCCCAGGGTGAACGGTAAGGACATCGCGCTTGCGATCATTTCCCGCTTCTCGACCGATGGCGGAACGGGCTGCGCAGTAGAGTACGCCGGCACCGCTATCCGCAGCCTTCCCTTGGAACAGCGCATGACGTTATGCAACCTGTCCATCGAGTTCGGATCGCGGATTGGGTTGATTGCGCCCGACGAGGCGGTCTTCACCTACCTCAACGGCCGGCCGCAAGCACCAAAGGATTCGGCGTTTGACGCAGCCGTTGCATCGTGGCGCAGGCTTGCAAGTGATGACGATGCAATTTTCGACAAGGAGTATTCGCTACCGGCAAGCACGATAGCACCGATGGTGACCTGGGACACGAGCCCGGAAGACGCGATCGCCGTCGACGGAACCATTCCACGCTTGTCCGACGCCCGCGATCAGGCGCAGAGATCGCGCTGGGAGCGTGCATTTTCCTACGTCAACTTGCGGCCCGGCGAGCCTATCGCGGGCACGCCGGTCGATGTCGCCTTTATCGGCTCCTGCACCAATTCACGTCTATCCGACCTTCGGGCCGCCGCCCGTGTTGTCGACGGACGAAAGGTTGCAGGAAGTGTGCGTGCGCTAGTGGTCCCCGGCTCCAGCGACGTAAAGCGACGGGCCGAGGCAGAAGGTCTCGATCGGATCTTCCGCGATGCAGGCTTCGAGTGGCACGAATCTGCATGCTCGCTTTGCGTTTCGCTTGGACCCGATAACGTCGGCCGCGGAAAAAGGTGCGCGTCGACCTCGAACCGCAATTTCGAGAATCGACAGGGTCCCGGTGCGATCACGCACCTGATGAGTCCGGCTATGGTGGCGACCGCGGCGATCACCGGCGAGATCACCGATGTCAGGACCCTCGCATGAGCGGGAAAATCACAATTATTCGTGGGATCGCCGCTCCCCTGCTCTGGGACAACGTCGATACCGACGCCCTCACCCCCGTTGCCCCTTACAAGCGGCTTGGCGGAGGACGTGACTGCTTACGTGAGGTTCTGTTCTACGAGTTCAGGTTCACCGCAGACGGCACACCAAAGCCTTACTTTGTTCTGAACGAGCCGCAATTCACAGGCGCCGCCATTCTGGTCGCGGGCGAGAATTTCGGCTGCGGCTCGTCGCGCGAGGTAGCGGTGTGGTCGCTGATTGACTACGGCTTTCGCGCGGTGATCGCACGCAGTTTTGCCGAGATATTCGAGCAAAATGCCTATAAGAACCACCTCCTGCCCGCGACCGTCGATGCCGAGACACATGCACGGCTGGTACGATCCCTGGATTGCCCGACCCCTCCGGTCACGGCGATCGATCTCATCCGGCAATGCATCACGATCAATGACCACAATGTCGGAGCATTCCGAGCCGACGAGATGGGTTTGGAGATGATCGTCAACGGCATGGATGAATTTGCGCTCACCGCCCGCTACGTGCCCGACATCCAGGCTACGCAGCGCCGGCTGGATGACGCATTCCCTTGGCTCGACCCATACAAAAGGTCCTGAACGAATCTCACCGGCATCCTCATCGCATGCGTTCGCCACGAAACTTGGGCTAGCCAAAACTCTGCTCCCGGCTCAGAGTTGTCTGCCGCAAGCGAGACAACAGAACGCCGGCTTTCAAGCCGCGCCAGCCTTGGGAGATCATCATGCAGGAGCACGCCCCCCGCGGAGCGGGGTCCCGCGCCATTCCGTTCGATGCCGCCAAGCTCGACCGTCTCATGGAGATCGCCGGCCTCGACGTCGTGATCGCGACCTCCAAGCACAATGTGCAGTATCTGCTGGGCGCCGAGCGCGCGATCTTCTTCGACTACATGGACGCGCTCGGCGTCAGCCGCTATTTGCCGGTCCTGATCTATCCCAAGGGCGCACCTGAGAAAGCGGTCTATGTCGGCCACCGGCTGGAGACCCATCAGCGCGCGGTCGCCCCGCCCTGGGTGCCGCAGGTCCGGACCGAATCCAATGGTTCGGTGGACGCCATTGCGCAGGCTGCGGACCTGATTCGGCAGGCCGGCGTGCCATTGAAGCGGATCGGGATCGAGATGCCGTTCATGCCGATGGACGCCGGGAGGGCGCTGGCCGACGCCCTGCCCGGTGCCGAGCTCAAGGATGCGGTGCTGGTGCTGGAGCGGCTGCGGGCAGTCAAGTCGGCGGAGGAATTGGCGAAGCTGAAGACGGCGTCCGAGCTCGTCGTCGCATCCATGCTGGCGGTCATCGCCGGGCACGGTCGGGGCACGACCAAGCGGCAATTGTCGGAGGCGTTGCGCCTTGCCGAAGCCAACCGCGGCCTGACCTTCGAGTATTGCCTGCTGGCCTGCGGCAGCAGCCACAACCGGGCGCCATCGGCGCAGCATTGGGAGCAAGGCGAGGTGCTGTCGCTGGACTCCGGCGGCAATTATCACGGCTATATCGGCGACGTCGCGCGCATGGCCGTATTGGGCGCGCCGGATGCGGAGCTGAAGGATTGTCTGGCCGAAATCGAAGCGGTCCAGCGCGCCGCCTTCGCGGCGGTCCGGCCGGGCGCCTTGGGCGGCGACATCTACGTCGCGGCCGAACGCCAGCTCGCCCAGATCACCCAGCGCGACTGCACCGATTTCCTCGCTCACGGCATGGGGCTCGTCAGCCACGAAGCCCCTCGCCTGACCGCCAAGGGTCCGATTCCCTACGACGACACCGACGCCCGTCAACCGCTCGAAGCCGGCATGGTGGTCTCGATCGAGACCACCATGAAGCATCCGAGGCGCGGCTTCATCAAGCTCGAGGATACAGTTGCGGTGACGTCGACGGGCTACGAAATTTTCGGCGAAGGTGGCCGGGGGTGGAATCTTGGCGGCAGCGCCTTAGGGTAGCGGCAGTTGATCGAGCTGGCGCTGCGCCTCTGACGACCGCCGCGAACCAGCTCTGGCTCGGCGTTTCCTTGGCGCAGCATTTCGCGCAGATCGAGATAATGCCGCTCGGCGCGGCCGCATAGGCGGGTGATGCCACGCCCTACTCTGCTGGCGTGAGCTGCTGCCCGCCGAGGCGCATCGCCGCGGTCTGGCGCGCGCGGACGCGGGCACGGCGCTTGCGCCACCAGATCACGACGCCGGTGACCGAGAGTGTCGCCACGACGAGGCCCATGATCGAGATCAGGATGCGGCCGAACAGCCCGACGATGCGGCCCGAATGCAGCGGGAATTGCGCCTGCACGAAGATGTCGGCGGCGGTGCCGACCCAGGGCAGCCGTTCGCCAATGGAGCGGCCATCCTCGCTGTCGTAATAGAGCTGGGCCGGGCCGACGCCGCCGGCGCCGTGATCGTCGCCAGGATGGAAAAAGGCGGCGGCATAGACGCCATGGGCCGGGCCGTAGCTGATCGCGCCGACCGGGGTGGTCCACCCTCGCCCCTTGCCGTCCGCCGCCGCGCGCGCCGCGATCTCGGCAAAGGTGACCTTGGGCTCGATGGGATCGTCGAGATCGCGATAGGGCCGCTGCTCATAGGGCGTCGGGGTGTAGTTCGACACCATCTTCATCAGCGGCGAGAACACCTCGAAATAGAGGTTCAGCGAGAAAGCCGTAAAGGCGATGACGAACAGCACGCCCCAGGTCCACAGGCTGAAGGCACGGTGGATGTCGAAATTGATCCGGTAGGCGCTGCCGGAGGTCTTGATGGTCCAGGCCGGCGCCCAGCGCGCCCAGAAACCGCGCTCGAGCTGGCGCGTGACTTCCGGGGCCCGCGCCGCCCTGGCGCGCCTGCGCGAGGGCAGCGTCAGATAGAAGCCGACGAAGCAATCGATGGTCCAGATGATGGCGATCACGCCGAGCACGCGCATGCCCCAGCGGTCGCTGCCCCAGAATTCCGGGATGTGCATGGTGTAGTGCAGCTTGTAGAGGAAGGAGACGAAATTCTCCCGCGTCACCGGCCATACCGCGCCCCAATAGCGCCGGCCGAGCTCCGCGCCGGTGTTGGGATCGAGGAAGACCTGATTGTAGTCGAGCGGGTAACGCTTGCCGGTTGCGGGATCGATCCGCGGCATGACGAAGAACCAGAGCGAGTGGCCTTCCTCCGGCGTCATGAAGAGATAGACGACGCGCGCGCGGGGATCGCGCTGCTCGATCATCTTGGCGAGCTCGATCGAGGGAATCGCCGGACCCTTGCTGCTGACGTCGAACAAGCGGCTGTTCAGGACGTCATCGATCTCGTGATCCCAGGAGATGATCGCCCCGGTGATGCCGGAGAAAAACAGGAATCCGGCCGTGAGCAGTCCCGCCCAACGATGCAGCCTGCCGAATATCGCCCTCATCGTGTTGCACTCTCATCAGCAGGGTCCGACTTCCCATCGCCGGACCGTCCTCGATTTCACCAGCGGTAGGTCAGCTTGCCGATCGCCTTGCGTCCCTCCGCATACATGCAGCCCGACAGGCCGTAGCACGCCGCGACATAGCGCGTGTCCGCGAGGTTGGTGACGTTCAGCGACAGCCGCCAATTATCCCTGGTGTAGGCAAGCAGCGCGTCCAGCACCGTGGCTGATCCAACCTTGAACGTGTTGGCATCATCGCCCCACGTCGCGCCGACATAGCGAATGCCGCCGCCGAACTGCAAGCCCGCCAATTGCCCGGTCTGAAGCGTGTAGTCGCTCCACAGCGACGCGCGGTTGAGCGGCACCGTGACCGGCGCCTTACCGACATTGACCGGATCCTGCGTAACCATGGCATCGACATAGGCATAGGCCGCGCGCAGGTTCCAGCCGTCGGCCAGCGACATCGTACCTTCGAGCTCGATGCCGCGCGACTTCACCTGCCCGATTTGTTCGTAAAAGGTGGTTGCAGGCACGTACACAGCGACATTGTCACGCGTCAGGTCGAAGGCGGCGAACGTGAACAGCGCATTCCAGCCCAGCGGCTGGTACTTGACGCCCACCTCGTATTGCACGCCGGTCTCGGGATTGAGCATCTGTCCTGACGGACTTGTCGCGAGCTGCGGCAGAAACGACTCGGAATAGCTGAAATAAGGCGCGATGCCGTTGTCGAAATTGTACATCACGGCGGCGCGGCCGGTGAACGCCGATGCGTCCTTCGACGTCGATGTATCGGCCGGGGGCAGATTGGTATCGAGCTGCGTCGTCACGAAATCCTGGCGGCCGCCGAGCTGGAACGACAGCCGGCCGAGCTTGATTTGATCCTGCGCATAGAGGCCGAGCTGCGACTGCTTGACACCCTTGTTGTCGTACATTCCGCCGATGGCCCAGTCATAGCTGTAGACCGGATTGAAGACGTTGATCTCCGGCGCCGATGTGGTGACGGCAAACGCCGTGTCGCGGAACGTGGTGTTGCGATAGTCGATCCCGACCAGCGTGGTATGGCTGAGGATGCCGGTGGTGAACTTGCCCTGGAGCTGGTTGTCCACCGCGAAGGAATTGATGTAGGAGTTGCTGTAGCTGCCGAAACGCCCCAGCTGCCCCGCCGCCTCGTCGGTGTACCCCGTGCCGTAGAAGGTCTTTTCCTCGTTGTGCTGATAGGCGTAGCGCAGGTTCTGCCGGAACGTGATGTTGTCGGTGAAATTGTGCGACAGCTGATAGCCGGCGGTCGCAATTTCGGTGTTGAACGCATTGAAGCTCGGCACGCCCGCGAAGAACGAGACCGGGATGGTGCGGCCGTTGTTCGGCCACACCGTGCCCGAAGCCGGCAGGAACTGAAGGCCCCACCCTGCCCGATCCCTCTGATAGTTGGCGAGCAGCGTGATCGTCGTGTCCTCGTTCGGCTTGAACGTGACACCGGGCGCGATGAAGACGCGGTTGTCCTTGGTGAAGTCGACCTGGGTCTCGCCATCGCGGATGACGCCGGTCAGACGCCATAGCACGGTGCCCTCCTTGTTGGCGGCGCCGCCCATGTCGAACTGGCCCTGATAACGGTTGAAGCTGCCGCCGGAGATTGAGACTTCGCCGAACTGCTGCGCGGTCGGCAGCTTGGTCACGTAGTTGAGGATGCCGCCGGTACCGCTGCCGCCATACATCGCCGACGAAGGCCCCTTGAGAATCTCGAGGCGCTCGGCCCCGTAGGGATCGAGGCCGTTGAAGTGCACGTAGTTGCTGGATGGAATCCGCAAGCCGTCGACGTAGAGGCCTGACATGGTCGTGTCGAAGCCGCGGATCTGGAGGGCGCCGAAGCGGGTGTCAGAACCGCCATTGACGTCGCCGCTGACGCCTGCGGTGTAGCGCAATGCCTCGCCGATCGAGACGGCGCCCTGATTCCTGACCTGGTCGGTGGTGACGACGGACACCGACTGCGGGCTTTCGATCAGCGGCGTATCCGTCTTGGTGGCGGTGCCGCTCCTCGTGGCAACGAAACCGCGCACCGGGCCATTGGCGCGTTCGCCGGTGCCGCCGTTCGATGCCGATGCCGACTGGGTTGGCGCAGCCTGTTGCGCCGGACCGCGACGATTGGCACGTGCGGTGCGTGTCGCCGACGACCGCCGGGACGAGGCAACCGCGGCCGGACGGCCGCGCTGCGCCGGCGCGTCGACAGTGACAGGTGGAATCTGCGTCTGGGCTTGCACGTCAGCGAACGGGACGGAGAGAGCAAATGTGCTGACTGCACCGAAGAAAAGAAGCTGGATCTGTCGGCGACGCGTGTCATCACGCGAAGAAGGTTGGAAATCGGTCACGTCTTCGAGGCCCCACGCACTGCCGGCTTTGCCGGTACCGTTTTTTGATGCCCCGGCCTAACTCAGGCGGTTTCGGAGTGCGATAGGAACAGCGTTAGAATCTCTCCAGACGTGTGCGCAGCAAGTGCGGCGAATGCGCTCAGTCGCGATTCGGAATTTGGAATGTTTCCAGACAGACAAGAATCTGCCTGCCGGCAATATCTCGAAACGGCGTCAGCGATGCCGCAGCCGCCGGTTGACGCGGCGCGCCAGATAGTCGCCCGCGCTCTGAACGAGCTGTACCAACGCAATCAGCACGACGACGACGGCGAGCATCATCTCCGGCATGAAGCGCTGATAGCCGTAGCGAATGCCGAGATCACCTAAACCTCCGCCCCCGACGGCACCGACCATGGCGGAATAGCCGAGCAGGCCGACCACCGCGAGTGTCAGCGCCAGCAGCAAGCCGGGCAGCGCCTCGGGGATCAGCACCTTGAGCACGATCTGGATTGGCGAAGCGCCGAACGAGGACGCCGTCTCGATCAGGCCACCATCGACCTCGCGGATGGCGGCTTCGACGAGGCGTGCGATGAACGGTGTCGAGGCAATCGTCAGCGGCACGATCGCCGCGGTCGAGCCGATCGAGGTGCCGGCGACGAGGCGCGTGAACGGGATGATGGCGACGACCAGGATGATGAAGGGCGTGGAACGCGTCGCGTTGACAATGACGCCGAGCACGCCGTTGATGGCAGGCGCTGCAAACAGCTCCCCCTTCCGGCTGGTCGCGAGAAAGACGCCGAGTGGCAGCCCGAAGATGGTGCCGAGCAGCGCCGCGGTGCCGACCATGAACAGGGTTTCGCCCGTGGCCTGGATGATCAGGTTGATGAGTTCAGGCGACATGGCCGAGACGCTCCGCCGGGAATTGATATCGAGAAAGCCAGGCGAGCGTCCGCGTCACCGTGTCCTCTCCGCCAAAAATGCCAACGGGAATGCCGAGAACGAGTGAGCCGACGTGCTGACCGCTGATCTCGTCGATGCGCGCCGAGAGCAGTGCAACGTCGAGGTCGAGCTCACGGGCAAGCCGCGCCACCAGCGTATCGCCGGCGCCGGCGCCGCGCACCTGGACTCGGATCACGGCCTGCCCGCCTACGACCGGCTCCGGAACAATGCGGCTCGCCAGCGACACCGGCAGGCTGTCGCCGATCACCTCCGCAAGGAAGGACTGCGTGATCGGGTGCCTGGGATGGGTGAAGATGTCGGCGACGTGGCCGCTCTCGACCACATGGCCGGAATCGAGCACCACCACTTGCTTGGCGAGCTGACGCACCACCGACATTTCGTGCGTGATCAGCACGATCGTCACGCCTAGCTCGCGATTGATGCTCGCGAGCAGGTCGAGGATCGCGCGCGTGGTCTGCGGATCGAGCGCGGAGGTCGCCTCGTCCGACAGCAGCACACTCGGCCGCGTCGCCAGCGCCCGCGCGATGCCGACGCGCTGCTTCTGGCCGCCGGAGAGCTCCGAGGGATAGCGATCGTGCTTGTCGGCGATGCCGACCAGCGCCAGCAGCTCGGCGACGCGGGCCTTGGTATCGGCCTTGCCCCAGCCGGCGATTTCGAGCGGCAGCGCGATATTATCGGCAGCGGTGCGCGACGACAGCAGGTTGAAGTGCTGGAAGATCATGCCGATCGAGCGCTGCGCCAGCCGCAGCTCGCGCCCTGCAAGCGCCGAGATGTCTCTGTTATCGACGATGACGCGGCCCGTGGTCGGCTTCTCCAGCCCATTGATCAGCCGGACCAGGCTCGATTTGCCGGCGCCGGAGCGGCCGATCACGCCGGTGATGGAGCCGCGCGGAATCGCGAAGTCGATGTCTTGCAGCGCCTTGACTCCGGGCTTGCCGCGATAGGCCGGATAGGTTTTTGAGATGCCTGCGAACCGGACCATCGCGTCCGGCTCGGTCATGGCGGGTGACATCGCTTCAGGCGTCTGGATCGGCTGTCCGATCGCAGGCGATTGGTGGGCGTTCATGGCGGCGGCCTTCATGCACAATGGTCGCTTGCCCGCAAAAGCGCGCGGGAAGCCGGGTCGCATCACGCGACGGGAGATGGAACCGCGATGAGGGCTCGGAAAGCGCGCTGCATCGCAGCACGCACCATCGCCCTTTCAGACCCTTCTTGCAATCTCAGATATTGGCGGGCAGTTGGACGAAGTTTTCCCGATCGCTCCTTGGCGAAGAAAAATCATCTGCCGGGCTGTCGGCTGATCCGAGCACGGCGGATCCGCACCTGCGGCCCTGGCATCGACCTCACTTTGCGTCCTACTGTGGCGCCAGCACGCATCCTCGACAGGCGGGGACCTTTGCGCCTATCTTTCGTCCCATGAGCCACGATCACGACCACCATCACCACGATCACGATCATTCCGAGCTATCGGAAACCGAGCTGCGGGTGCGCGCGCTCGAGACGATCCTGACCGAAAAAGGCTACGTGGAGCCGGCCGCGCTCGATGCCATCATCGAGGCCTACGAGACCAAGATCGGGCCGCATAATGGCGCGCGCGTCGTCGCCAAGGCCTGGACCGATCCGGCGTTCAAACAGGCGCTGCTGGAGGACGGCTCAAAAGCCATCGGCACGCTCGGGCATGTCAGCCGCGTCGGTGACCATCTCGTGGTGGTCGAGAACACGCCGCAGCGTCACAACATGGTCGTGTGCACGCTATGCTCCTGCTACCCCTGGGAAATGCTGGGATTGCCGCCGGTCTGGTACAAGGCCGCGCCCTACCGCTCGCGTGCGGTGAAGGACCCGCGCGGCGTGCTCGCCGATTTCGGCGTCACGTTGCCGAAGGAGATCGAAATCCGTGTCTGGGATTCCACTGCCGAGACGCGCTTCCTGGTGCTGCCAATGCGCCCCGAAGGTACGGAAGGTTGGAGCGAAGAGCAGCTCGCCGAGCTCGTCACCCGCGACTCCATGATCGGCACCGGCTTTCCCAAGACGCCGGGAGCGCCGTCGTGAACGGCGTGCACGACATGGGCGGCATGGATGGGTTCGGCAAGGTCGAGCCCGAGCCGAACGAGCCGGTGTTCCACGCAGCGTGGGAAGCACGCGTGCTGGCGATGGTGCGTGCGATGGGGGCGGCCGGCGCCTTCAACATCGACACCTCTCGCTTTTATCGCGAGACGCTGCCGCCGCACGTGTATCTCTCGAGCTCCTATTACAAGAAATGGTTCCTCGGGCTCGAGGAGATGCTGATCGAGAAGGGCTATCTCACCAGGGAGGAGGTTGCCGCCGGCCACGCGATGCAGCCCGCAAAGCCGCTCAAGCACGGCAAGTTCGATCTCGCCAATGTCGAGCGCGTGATGGTACGCGGCAAGTTCGCCCGCCCTGCTCCAGCCCCGGCCAAATTTGCGATCGGCGATCGCGTGCGCGCCAAGAACATTCATCCGGCAACGCATACACGGCTGCCGCGCTATGTGCGCGGCCATGTCGGCGTCGTCGAGCTCAACCATGGCTGTCACGTGTTTCCTGACACGGCGGCGATGGAGCGCGGCGAAAATCCGCAATGGCTTTACACGGTCGTGTTCGAGGGCCGCGATCTCTGGGGGGCGGATGGCGATCCGACCTCGAAGGTATCCATCGACGCGTTCGAGCCCTATCTGGATCCGGCGTGATGAGCCGTACGCTTGCGGCCGCCGCGACGGCGGCCATTCCGAGCATTCCCCGTGACGACGACGGCCCGGTGTTCCGCGCGCCCTGGGAGGCGCATGCGTTTGCGATGGCGCTCACCCTGCACGAACGCGGCGTGTTCACCTGGCCGGAATGGGCCGCCGCACTGGCCGACGAGATCAAGCGCGCGCAGGCGGCCGGCGATCCCGATACGGGCGAGACCTATTACCTGCACTGGCTCGCGACACTTGAGGGCTTGGTCGCAAGCAAGGGCGTGGCGTCGAAGGACACGCTGCACTGTTATCGGGATGCCTGGGACCACGCGGCGGATCGCACGCCGCACGGCAAGCCGATCGAGCTCCGGCCGGAGGATTTTAAGGGTTAGTGCTTCGTGCGTGGCGCGGGCAGTGCTTCCCAAACACAGCTGTCATCACCCGCGAAGGCGGGTGTATGACGCTTGTGGGAACGGAGAAGCCGCGGCGTACTGGATTCCCCGCCTTCGCGGGGAATGACAGTGGTGCTCGGAGCCGCTATTTGCGCCCCGCCGCAAACTCCCGCCACCCCTTCGCGCGCAAGCTGCAGGCCGGGCACTCACCGCAGCCATAGCCCCACTCATGCTGCGCGCCGCGTTCGCCGAGATAGCAGGTGTGCGACTGCTCGCGAATGAGATCGACGAGGCCGTCGCCGCCAAGATCGTGGGCCAGCTTCCACGTCGCGGCCTTGTCGATCCACATCAACGGCGTATGCAGCTCGAAGGCTCTCGCCATGCCGAGCGCGAGCGCGGCCTGCATGGCCCGGATGGTCTCGTCGCGGCAATCGGGATAGCCGGAATAATCGGTCTCGCACATGCCGCCGACGATGTGGCTGATACCGCGCCGGTAGGCCAGCGCCGCGGCGAAGGTCAAGAACACCAGATTGCGCCCGGGTACGAAGGTGTTGGGCAGCCCGTCGGCGCCCATCGCGATCGCGACGTCCCGCGTCAGCGCCGTCTCGGACACGGCCGCCAGCGTCGGGATCGACAGCGTGTGGCTGTCGCCGAGCCTTGCGGCCCAATCCGTGCGCAGGCCCTTGATACCCTCGAGCAGGCGGTCGCGACAGGCGAGCTCGATGGCATGGCGCTGGCCGTAGTCGAACCCCAGCGTCTCCACGCGGGCGAAACGGCTGAGTGCCCAGGCGAGGCAGGCGGTGGAATCCTGGCCGCCGGAAAACAGCACCAAGGCGGTCTGTGATGAAAATGCGTCACTCATGGTCCGCGCTTTAGCACTGCGCAGACCACTCGCCAATCGGTGGAAATCGGCCTGTTCCGCCGTGCTCCGCTGGGAACGGGCGCCCGCTTTTGGCATAAGGTTTGGGAGCCAGGAGACTGCCCCGCAATGACCCCTTCCCGCGACATCTCCCGCCTGATCGAGATCATGGCGGCGCTGCGCACGCCGGTGACCGGCTGCCCCTGGGATCTCGAGCAGGATTTCGCGACCATCGCGCCCTACACGATCGAGGAAGCCTATGAGGTGGTCGACGCCATCACCCGGGGCGACCTCGACGATCTGCGCGAGGAGCTCGGCGACCTCCTGTTGCAGGTCGTGTTCCACGCCCAGATGGCTGAGGAGCAGAATGCGTTCGCGTTTGGTGACGTCGTCGAAGCCATCACCCGCAAGATGATCCGCCGCCATCCTCATGTCTTCGCCGACAAGAACGGAAATCTCGCCTCCTCTCACGTCAAGGAAGTCTGGGACCGCATCAAGGCCGAGGAGAAAGCCGAGCGCGCCGCGCGCCGGCCGCCGGAGGACGGGCCGGCGCGCAAATCACTGCTGTCGGGCGTGAAGGCCGGCCAGCCCGCACTGACGCGCGCCATGGAGCTTCAGCGCAAGGCCTCCACCGTCGGCTTCGACTGGAACGATCCGCGCGCGGTCTTGCAAAAGATCCGCGAGGAAGCCGACGAGATCGAGGCCGCGCTCGACCGCAACGACAAGCAGGAATTGGCGGAGGAGACGGGCGACCTGATGTTCGCCCTCGTCAACCTCGCCCGCCATGTCGATGCCGATCCGGAAAGCGCCTTGCGGGCAACGAATGCAAAATTCGAGCGGCGCTTCGCCTATATCGAACGCGCGCTCGAGGCGCAGGGGCGCACGCTGGAGCAGGCCTCGCTCGCGGAGATGGATGCGCTATGGAACGAGGCGAAGGTCGACGAAAAGCCGGCGCCGGAGGGACGCAAAGAAGTTCGCCGTTAACCCAAATGTCGTCCTGGACAAGCGCGCCTCAAGCGCGCGCAGATCCGGGACGACAGCGTCTATGCGGAGAGATGCGGCACCGCATCGAACCTGGACACCACGATATCCCGCTTGGTCTCGTCGACCCGCACGGTCATGTCGAAGCGGCCGTCGTGCAGCTCCTTGGACAGCACCTCGGAATTGCGATGCAGCCAGGAGATGCCGGCGCCGTCGGCGGCGTCGATGGAGAGATCCAGGGTGGTGCGTTTGGCCGCGAGCCGTTCCTCGATCGCGGCGAGCAGTGCTTCCACCCCTTCGCCCGACACGGCCGAGACCAGCATCGCCGGATGGTCTTCCGGCCTGCGTGCGGCGATGTTCAAAAGCTCTTCGCGCTGTTCGGCATCGTAACGGTCGATCTTGTTCCAGACTTCGATGATGCGGCCGGAATCATCAGGGTTGATGCCGAGCTGGCGCAGCACCGCGTCGACGTCGCTCTGCTGCGCTTCGGCATCCTCATGCGAGATGTCGCGGACATGCAGGATGACGTCGGCCTCCAGCACCTCCTCCAGCGTAGCGCGGAAGGCGGCGACGAGCTGTGTCGGCAGATTGGAAATGAAGCCGACCGTGTCGGACAGCATCGCCTTGCCGCCGTGCGGCAGGTTCAGCGCCCGCAGGGTCGGATCGAGCGTCGCGAACAGCATGTCGGCGGCCTGCACGTCGGCGCGCGTCAGGCGGTTGAACAGCGTCGACTTGCCGGCATTGGTGTAGCCGACCAGCGCGACGACGCGATACGGCACGCGCTGGCGCCCGGCCCGGTGCAGGCGGCGCGTCGCCTGCACCTTCTTCAGTTCGCCCTCCAGCTTGGAGATGCGCTCCTGAATCAGGCGGCGGTCGGCTTCGATCTGCGTCTCGCCCGGACCGCCCATGAATCCGAAACCGCCGCGCTGGCGTTCGAGATGGGTCCATGAGCGCACCAGGCGCGAGCGCTGATAGTTGAGATGCGCGAGCTCGACCTGGAGCGAGCCTTCCCTGGTCTTGGCACGGCGGCCGAAGATTTCCAGAATGAGCCCGGTGCGGTCGAGCACCTTCGCGTGCAGCTCCTTCTCGAGATTGCGCTGCTGGATCGGCGCCAGCGCGCAATCCATCACCACGAGCTCGACATCGAGGCTTTTGATCAGCCCCGCGATCTCCTCGACCTTGCCCTTGCCGATATAGGTCGCCGGCCTGATCTGGCTGATCGGCGCGATAATGGCGTCGGCAATGACGAGATCGATCGCGCGCGCGAGGCCCGCGGCTTCATCGAGCCGGGCCTCGGCGTTACGCAGGACTTGATTAGACAAGCCATGGTTTTCCGATTGCACGTCGGCACTGCCCGCGCGCATACGCAAGTAGGGGCCGATGACAAGCACCCGCCCCGTCTGCTTAGCCCCTGCCGGCCGCGGACGGTCGGCATCCCCGTCGAAATTCCGGGGTTCCAATCAGATCACTCTCAAGCCGGCTGATCCTCGCCGCCTTCGAACAACTGGATCGGCGCACCCGGCATGATGGTCGATATCGCATGCTTGTAGACAAGCTGCGAGTGACCGTCGCGCCGAAGCAGCAGACAGAAATTGTCGAACCAGGTCACGATGCCCTGGAGCTTCACTCCGTTGACCAGAAAGATCGTCAGTGGCGTCTTGGTTTTGCGAACGTGATTAAGGAAGGTGTCCTGCAGGTTTTGTGCGCGGTCTGCCGCCATTGTTTTTATCTCGCTTTGAGTTTCTTTTTATTGCGCCGGTTGCGGCCCTCTTTTGAAATTCGGAGCCTCTCCCGGTTGCCGTGCCTCATGAGATCCCCCTCGGAAGGAACAGCTGTGCAATTAGAGGACAGGTGGGCCTATTAGGCAAGCCGCTTCACGCGGCAGCCCCAGCCGTATTGCCCCGAAAAACTACGGAAATCGATGATTTTCCTCGCTTATCTTGATCTCTGCCCGCCACCTGGCCGCGCTAGCCGACACCAAGCGCCTTCAGCTTCCGGTGTAGCGCTGAACGTTCCATGCCAACAAACTCGGCCGTGCGAGAAATATTTCCCGAGAAACGGCTGATCTGTGCAATCAAATAGTCGCGCTCGAATACTTCGCGCGCCTCGCGCAGCGGCAGCCCCATGATGTGCTCGCCATTGTTGCTGGTCGGCATCGCCGGGACCATGGAGCCGACGTCCTGCGGCAACATGTCGGCCGTAATGATGACCTCGGGCCCGCCCGCAGCCAGAATCATGACTCTCTCAACATTGTTGCGGAGCTGGCGCACATTGCCCGGCCAGACGTGCGATTGCAGCACCGCCATCGCATCCTGCCCGATCTGACGCTTCGGCAGGCCGCTGCCGGCCGAGATCTGCTCCATGAAGTAGTCGATCAATTCCGGAATGTCCTCGCGCCGCTCCGACAGCGCGGGCACGCGGATCGGCACCACCGAGAGCCGATGATAGAGGTCCTCGCGGAAATGACCGGCCGCGATCTCCTCTTCGAGATTGCGCGCGGTGGAGGAGATGATGCGGACGTCGACCTGCACCTTTGCGGTGCCGCCGACGCGCTGGAACGACTGCTCGACCAGCACGCGCAGAATCTTGTTCTGGGTCTCGCGCGGCATGTCCGCAATCTCGTCGATGAACAGCGTGCCGCCATGGGCTTCCTCGAGCGCACCGGCCTTGCGCGGCTGTTCGCCGTTGGGCTGCTCGACGCCGAACAGCTCATGCTCCATCCGCTCGGGCGTGATGGCGGCTGCGTTGATGACGACGAAGGGTCCGTCGGCGCGGCCCGAGGCCATGTGCAGCGTGCGCGCCGTCAGCTCCTTGCCGGCGCCGGCGGGGCCGACGATCAGGATACGGCTGTTGGCCTTGGCCGCGCGCTCGATGGTCTGGCGCAGCTGGTTCATGCTCGGCGAGCGGCCGACGAGCTGGCTGGCGCTCGGCGCGAGCTGCTTCAGCTCCTTGACCTCGCGCTTGAGGCGCGAGTTCTCCAGCGCGCGGGTCGCGACCAGGATCAGCCGGTCGGCCTTGAACGGCTTCTCGATGAAGTCATAGGCGCCGCGCTTGATCGCCGCGACCGCGGTCTCGATGTTGCCGTGGCCGGAGATCATCACGACCGGCAGGTCGGCGTTGTCCTTCTTGACCTGCTCCAGGAGCTGCAAACCGTCCAGCTTGGAGCCCTGGAGCCAGATGTCGAGGAACACCAGATGCGGTCTGCGGTTGGCGATCTCGGCCAGGGCCGTATCGCTGTCGCGCGCAGTCCTTGTGACGAACCCCTCGTCTTCGAGTATGCCGGCAACGAGATCCCGAATATCGGCCTCATCATCGACAATCAGAATTTCACTTGCCATGCGTCGCGCCTGCCTTGTCAGCTACCTGTTGAGGCTTCGATTTTCGTTGAATCATTGGTCTTTTCAGTCGGCTCTTTGGTTCCGGCGACCGGACCGTTTGTTTGCGGGTCCTTGATGGATTCCGTAACGGCGTCCTTGTTGTCCGACTTGGTTGCTTCCTTGGCCGCGGCCGCCGGCTCGGCTGTCTCGGACTTCGCAGGTTGCCCGGAGATCGCAAAGCGCAACCGCATCCAGGCGCCGCGCTGGCCTTCGCGGAAGTCGGAAGCGTCCTTCAGCTCGATTCGTCCGCCGTGGTCTTCCAGCACGCGGCCGACGATCGCCAGCCCCAGGCCGGTGCCCTTGGCGCGCGTCGTGACGTAGGGCTCGAGCAACCGCGAGCGCGCGACCTTGGGCAGGCCGATGCCGTTGTCGATGACGTCGATCAGCACGTCCTCGCCCTCGCGCGACACCACGACGTCGATGCGGCCCTTTCCGTTTTCCTTGCCGAGCTCCTCCGGCGGGACCTGCTCGATCGCCTCGGTTGCGTTCTTGACGATGTTGGTGACCGCCTGGGAGATCAGCCGCCGGTCGAACTGGGCGCGCAGCGGATCCTCTTTGAACTCGGCCTCGATGTCGATCTCGGGATGGGCGACCTTCATCAGGAATACCGCCTGCCGCACTGTGTCGGCGACGTCCTCGCCTTCCATCACCGGCTTCGGCATCCGCGCGAAGCGGGAGAACTCGTCGACCATGCGCCTGATATCGTCGACCTGGCGCACGATGGTGTCGGTGCACTGGTCGAAGACCTGCTTGTCCTTGTCCTCGGTGATGGTCTTGCCGAACTTGCGGCGGATGCGCTCGGCCGAGAGCTGGATCGGCGTCAGCGGGTTCTTGATCTCGTGGGCAATGCGGCGCGCCACGTCGCCCCAGGCCGAGGTGCGCTGCGCCGACACGAGCTCGGTGATATCGTCGAGCGTGATGATGTAGCTGTCGCGCGGCTGGCTGGTCTTCTCGGCGCTGACGCGGACCGAGAGATTGCGCTCGGTGCCGTCGCGGGTGATCGTGATCTGGCCCTGCACCAGGCGCTGGGTCCCTTCCCGTGCCGCCTTCATCATTTCGTCAAGCTCGGGCAGCACGTCGGAGAGCGGGTGGCCGAGCGTCTCCGCTTCGGAGTGCCCGATCAGCTTCTCGGCGGAACGGTTGAGGATGCCGACGCTGCCGGAGGTGTCGACGCCGATGATGCCGGCGCTTGCCGATGACAGCACGGCCTCGATGAAGCGGCGGCGGCTGTCGATGAGGTCGCTGGCGTTGACGAGCTCATCGCGCTGGCTGCGCAATTCCTGCGTCATCTTGTTGAAGGTCTCACCGAGCTGGGCAAGGTCGCCTTCCGACTGGTGCACGGGCACCTGGACATGCAGATCGCCGGTCGAGACCGTGTGGGCTGCATTCATCAGCCGCCGGATTGGCGAGACCAGCGAGTTGGCGAAGTTGAGGCCGATCAGCACCGAGGCCATCAGGATGGTCAGCGCGATCACCGCAAACATCAGCGCAAACGCGACCTGGATACCGAGCCGTCGCGACTCGATCTGAGCGTATTCGGCGACGCTGACCTCGGTCTGCTTGAGCTGGTTGACGACGTTCGGATCGAGTGGCCGGGCGACGTAGAGGAACGTGTCGCTGAAGGCGCGCAGGCGGATCACCGCAGCGACGAAGCTCGCGTCCGGCAGCACCGCGATCTCGGGCTCGGACTCGTTGACGTTGCTGAGAAAGTCGGGCGCCGGCGGCGAATAGGCGAGCCGCATGCCGGTGTCGGCGGATTCCAGAATGTTGGTGTTCTTGTCGATGATCATCGCGCCCGGCAAATTGCGGGAGCCGGCGCTGGCGGTCAGCATCTCGCGGAACGAGCGGCGGTCCTGGTCGTAGAGCGGCCGGGCGTGCGCGATGTCGTTGGCCATGCCGAGAATGTCGCCCCGAATCAGCTGCGCATGGTCCTGCATGTAGGCCCGCGCGATCGTCAGCGAATTCTGGATCACCTCCTTGGTCGGCCCCGAGAACAACCGGTCGAGGCCGCGCTCGATGGTGACGTTGGCGACCACGGCGACCAGCACCGCTGGCAGCACCGCCACGATCGAGAACAGGCTGACGATCTGGACATGGAGGCGCGCTGCCGCCCTGCCCCGCCGTCGCGCCAGGATCAGTTGCCAGAGTTCCCGGACGATGATCCCGACCAGGAGCAGGATCGTGGCCGCATTGATCAGATAAAACGAGCGGACCACCTCCGGCGTCGGCTCGATCTTGGTGAGGCCGGTCAGAACCAGGAAGGTCAGGAGGGCCGACAGCAGCGCCAGGGCCACGGCGAAGGGTGCCAGCCAGCGCCGCAGCGACCAGCGCTTGGGCTCTTCGGCTGGGGCCGTGTCAAAGGATGCGGCCGAGGTATCTGCGCTGGTCATTCCGGCAATGGGTTGCTGAAAACGGGTCCGCGGGCGGGCGGATACTGATGTATTCGTACCACATTGTTGCCGAATTGCGACAATTCCGCGGCGTCTCCGCCGCGACGGACGGCACATCCACAAGGAGATTCCGGTTGGACGGGAACGGATTCCCGCCGTCCCGGCTTGACGGGAATGGATAGATTTTTTCTCGCGACGATGGTCTCGGCCGTGCTTCTGCTGATCGTTGCCGCCGACCTCCTGGTTAACGGGCTCGGCCTTCAGCAGCCGCTGGTGAATGTCGCCAGCGTGATGCCGGCATCCAGCCGACTTGTCAGGTAGATGATGCAGCGCCTTGCGGCCGAATGACCAATTTGTGGGTGCGAGCGGAACATTTCAGTCCGATACGGACTTCTGCCCACCGCGTCAGCCACAACGGCCAGCGCGATCCGGACAGGCTCAGCTCTGCCTTGGTAGGGGGAGCTGAGCCACCGTCCGTCCAGAACGACTATGCCCCGCTGCGGTAGACCTGGATGTCCAGATCCCGGATCTTCTTGCGTAGCGTGTTGCGGTTGAGGCCGAGCAGGTCTGCGGCGCGGATCTGATTGCCGCGGGTGGCCGCGAGCGCGGCCGTGAGCAGCGGCACCTCGATCTCCTTCAGGATGCGGTGATAGAGACCCGGCGGCGGCACGCCGTTCGGGAAGCCCTGGAAGTGCGAGGATAGATAGGCCTCCACCGCGCCGCCCAGATTGTCGACGCCCTGCTGGACCGCCGCACCCGGGCTGACCGAAGGCGGCGCGAGCTCGCCGTCGATGACGGAGGCCGTGATCACGTCCTGCGGATAGAGCGCGGCCAGGCGCCGGGCGAGGTTTTCGAGCTCGCGCACATTGCCCGGCCAGCGGTGCTGCTTCATCCGCTCCAGCGCCAGCGCGTCGAGCTTCTTCGGCGGCAATCCGTCCTTCTCGGCCAGCGTGAAGAAGTGCCGCACCAGATCCGGCAGGTCCTCGATACGCTCGCGAAGCGGCGGCAGCCGCAGCGGCACGACGTTGAGGCGGAAGAACAGGTCTTCGCGGAACAGGCCCTGCTGGATCAGGACGCGCAGATCCTTGTTGGAGGCCGCGACGATCCGCACGTCGGTCTTGATCGGGGTGCGGCCGCCGACGGTGGTGTATTCGCCTTGCTGGAGCACGCGCAACAGGCGGGTCTGCGCCTCCATCGGCATGTCGCCGATTTCGTCGAGGAACAGCGTGCCGCCCTCGGCCTGCTCGAACCGGCCCGAGGCGCGGGTGTTGGCGCCGGTGAAGGCGCCGCGCTCATGGCCGAACAGCTCGGATTCGATGAGGTCGCGCGGGATCGCCGCCATGTTGACGGCGACGAAGGGGCCGTTGCGCCGCTTGCCGTAATCGTGCAGCGCGCGTGCCACCAATTCCTTGCCGGTGCCGGACTCGCCCGTGATCATCACGGTGAGGTCGGTCTGCATCAGACGCGCCAACACGCGATAGATCTCCTGCATCGCCGGCGAGCGGCCGACCAGCGGGATCGCTTCCATCTCGGCGTCGTCGTCCGGCGTCGAGACTCGCTCCTTCGGCTCGGCGAGCGCGCGGCCGACGATGGCGATCAGCTCCTTCAAATCGAAGGGCTTTGGCAGATATTCATAGGCGCCGCGCTCGGAGGCGCGGATCGCCGTCATGAACGTGTTCTGTGCGCTCATGACGATGACGGGCAGATTCGGCCGCATCTTCTTGATCCGCGGCAAGAGGTCGAAAGCGTTCTCGTCAGGCATCACCACGTCGGTGATGACGAGATCGCCCTCTCCCTGGCTGACCCAACGCCATAAGGTTGCGGCATTGCCGGTGAGCCGCACTTCGTAGCCGGCGCGGGACAGTGCCTGATTGAGAACGGTGCGGATGGCGGTATCGTCATCAGCTACGAGAATGCTACCTGCGGGCATCGTTAATCCTCATGTTGCCCCCTGTGATGCAGGCGACGGCTTCCCGGCAGAGTCGGCGCGACTGCTTTGATCGGCATGTTTCGCCGATGTGGAATACATCGGCATCAGCACGCGGAAGGTGGTCTTGCGCGGCTGAGATTCGCATTCGATGATGCCCCCGTGATCGCCGACGATCTTTGCGACCAGCGCGAGGCCCAGCCCCGAGCCGGTCTGCTTGGTGGTCACGAAGGGATCGAACAGGTTGGGCAGAAGGTCGTCTGGCACGCCTGGTCCGTTGTCTCTCACGCAGAATTCCAGCGGCAGGGATACCCGGGATTTTTGACCGGGGACTGACAGGCGCACGCCGGGGCGGAACGCGGTGGTGAGCTGGATCTCGGCGTCGGGCGCGTCGATCAGGGCTTCGGCGGCGTTCTTGACGAGATTGAGGAACACCTGGACCAGCTGGTCCTGGTTCGCCAGCACCGGCGGCAGCGAGGGATCGTAATCCTCGATGAAGCGGATGTTGCGGGCAAAGCCGGACTGCGCCAGTCGCTTCACGTGATCGAGCACAGAGTGAATGTTGACGGGACCGCGCACCACGGGGCGCTCGTCGCCGAACACCTCCATGCGGTCGACCAGCGTCACAATGCGGTCGGCCTCGTCGCAGATCAGGCGCGTCAGCATGCGGTCCTCGGACGAGGCCTGCTGCTCCAGCAATTGCGCCGCGCCGCGGATTCCCGAGAGCGGATTCTTGATCTCGTGCGCCAGCATCGCGGCGAGCGCGATCACCGAGCGCGCGGCGCTGCGATGGGTGAGCTGGCGGTCCATCTTGTCGGCGATGCTGCGCTCCTGGAGCATCACCACGATGTGGCCGGGCCGCTCGGTGAGCGGAGCCACATGCAGGTCGACCTGGCGGTCGCCGCCCATGCGCGGTGTGCCCAGATCAACCTTGTATTCGTTGACCGGCGAGTTCGACGAGCGCACCTGGTCGATCAGTGCCAGCAGCGGGCTACCGAACGGCACCAGCTCCTTGAGCGATTGCCGCTTCAGGAACTGCGTCGAGATTTCGAAGAAGGCTTCGGTCGCGATGTTGGCGGCGACGATCTTGCCGTCCGGCCCGATCATCAGCACGGGATTGGGCAGCGCATCCAGGATCGCATCGCTGTCGGACGCCCGGCGATGTTCGGCGGCTGAGCTCATGCAGCGGCCCTCCATGCGAAGTCGTCGAAGGCGTCTTGCAGCGATTGGTGAACGCGGCCCGGATCCTCCGAGGTGAGTATCTTCTGGCGCCACGATTTCAGCGTCTCGGCCGGCGCGCCGCTGACCTGCGCCGCGACGTCGAGCGCCCAGCCCAGATGCTTGCGCGCATGCCTGAGGCCAATGCGCAAGCCGTATAGTGCGCAAACTCCTTCATAGAGCGTGCGGACATAATGCAGCTGCGTCTCGAGCGCCGGCGTTGCTTCCTCTGCCCCGCCCTTCAGGCGGCGGCCGATCTGGCCAGGCAGCCAGGGCTGGCCCTGCGCGCCGCGGCCGATCATCACGGCATCGGCGCCGGAGGCCTCTAACGCCGCGAGCGCCTTCTCGTAGGACGTAATGTCGCCATTGACGACGAGCGGAATGGAGATAGCCTCGCGCACGGCGCGGATCGCATCCCAATCGGCCTCGCCCTTGTAGAACTGGCAGCGGGTGCGGCCATGCACGGTGACGAGCTTGATGCCTGATGCTTCCGCGCGCCGCGCCAGTTCCGGCGCGTTGCGGCTGCGGTCGTCCCAGCCGAGCCGCATCTTCAGTGTCACCGGCACCTTGACCGCGGCGATCGTCGCCTCGATCAAGCTCACGGCATGGTCGAGGTCTCGCATCAGGGCCGAGCCGGACTGGCCGCCGGTGATGTGGCGGGCCGGACAGCCCATGTTGATATCGATGATGTCGGCGCCTTCGGCCTCAGCGATCCGGGCGCCTTCGGCCATCCAATGCGCCTCGCAGCCGGCGAGCTGGACCACATGCGGACCGATTCCCGTAGCTTCGCAACGCAACCGGGACATCCAGTGACCGTTGGCGAGCTCATCACTGGCTGTCATTTCCGACACGACGAGACCCGCCCCAAGCTCCGCAGCCAGCCGCCGAACGGGCGAGTCAGTCACCCCCGACATCGGCGCCAGGAAGACCGGGGTGGCGACATCAATATCGCCTATTTTCAACGGCTTAGAGCCAGGTATTGCCGAGCCGGTCACATGGGTCTCATTGACTGGACAGGGCCTCATCGCGCCTGCCATGATCTATCTTGCGCACAATTCTTGTGCAGTCAAGCGTCATGCCTACAGTTTAGACAGTTCTGCAAATCTTTCAAGTGCAGTGCAGCAAGATGCTGTTGCCCACAAAGCGCGGAAACCCCTTTTTTTGCGGGCCTGCCGTGCTAGAGGCATGCCATCAAATCATCCCACTCCCCGACTCGTGATCATCAGCTGAGTATTTGAGTCCTATGGCGAAATCACAACGCACCGCGGCCGTCCTCGTCGCAGCCGGACGCGGCTTGCGCGCCGGCGCCGGCGGGCCGAAGCAGTATCGCGAGATCGGCGGTGTGCCCGTGATCCATCGCGCCATGGAAGCCTTCAGCCGCCACCCCGAGGTGTTTGCGGTGCAGCCGGTGGTGAATCCCGACGACACCGCCATGTTCACGGCAGCGGTCGCAGGTCTCAAGCACGAGCCGCCGGCCAACGGCGGCGCCACCCGCCAGGCTTCGGTGCTCGCCGGCCTCGAAGCGCTCGCACGCCACAAGCCCGATATCGTCTTGATCCATGACGCCGCCCGCCCCTTCGTCTCGGAAGGCGTGATCTCCCGTGCGATCGAGGCGGCGAGCCGCACCGGCGCAGCGATCCCCGCCATTGCCGTCACCGACACGATCAAGCTCACCGGCGAGAACGGCCATGTCGAGGGCACGCCGGACCGCGCGCGGCTGCGAATCGCGCAGACGCCGCAATCCTTTCTTTTCGACGTCATCCTCGAGGCGCATCGTCGCGCGGCAAAGCAAGGACGCTCGGATTTCACCGACGATGCCGCCATTGCCGAATGGGCAGGATTGACGGTTGCAACCTTTGAAGGCGATGTTGCCAATATGAAGCTCACCACTCCCGAGGATTTCGTGCGCGAGGAAGCACGCCTGGCCGCCCAGCTCGGCGATATCAGGACCGGCACGGGCTATGACGTGCACGCCTTCGGCGACGGCGACCACGTCATGATCTGCGGCGTGCGCGTCCCTCACACCAAGGGGTTTCTGGCCCATTCCGACGGCGATGTCGGCCTGCATGCGCTGGTCGACGCCATTCTCGGTGCGCTCGCCGACGGTGACATCGGCTCGCACTTCCCGCCGAGCGACGCGAAGTGGAAGGGTGCTTCCTCCGACCAGTTCCTGAAATATGCCATCGAGCGCGTCGCGGTACGTGGCGGCCGCGTCGCCAATCTCGAGGTGACGCTGATCTGCGAACGGCCGAAGATCGGTCCCTTGCGCGACATCATGCGCGCGCGCATCGCCGAGATCTCCGGCGTCGAGATCTCCCGCGTCGCGGTGAAGGCGACGACCAGCGAGCGGCTCGGCTTCACCGGCCGGGAGGAAGGCATCGCGGCCACCGCGAGCGCCACCATCCGCCTGCCCTGGAGCCTGTAGGACCATGGGCGGCAGCGACGCACGCGCCCTCTCCCGCTCGCTGCTCGATTTGTGCCGGATGCGCAAGCTGACGATCGCGACGGCCGAGTCCTGCACCGGCGGCCTCGTCGCCGGCGCGCTGACCGACATCCCCGGCTCCTCCGACGTGATCGACCGCGGCTTCGTCACCTATTCCAACGACGCCAAGCGCGCGATGCTCGGGGTCGAGGCGAGCACGCTCGCCAATTTCGGCGCGGTCAGCAGGGAGACCGCAACCGCCATGGCGATCGGCGCCCTGGAGCGCGCCGATGTCGATCTCGCGGTCGCCATCACCGGAATTGCCGGCCCCGGCGGCGCCACGCCCGGCAAGCCGGTCGGCCTTGTGCACTTCGCGGCGGCGGCGCGCGACGGCCGCATCATCCATCGCGAGCACCGCTTCGGCGCGATCGGCCGCAGCGCCGTGCGCGCGCGCTCCGTGGTCGAGGCGCTGCGCATGCTGATGGACCTCGCCCGCGGCCCGCAAGTCCAGGTCAAGCCGCGCCCCGCAGCCGCAAGCCGTCTGCGTCCCCGCGTCACCCGCTCGCCACGCCGACACGCGGTGAAGCGCAGGCCGCCGCGCTCGCCGCGGGGCTGAGGCGCTCTCAGGCCGCCGACAGCAGCGCACTCGCACGATCGAGCACGCGCTGCCTAACCGCATCGGCATCTGATGGATTGACCTTCGCGCTCACCGTCAATTCCACGACGGGTGCTGCGGGATCGGCAGCGATCACCTTTGACACATTGACCAAGGGCGCGGTGCTGTCGTCGATGCGGGGATCATCACGCAGCTCCTTCAGGATCTGGTCGGCCAACGCATTGGCCGCGCCTGCCCTGACCGGAAACGCCACCTTGACTTCCCCCGTACCTGGATAGGCGCTGTGGTTGATGATGGCCGCGCCCCACACCTGCCCGTTCGGCAACAGGATCTGCGTGTTGTCGAGCGCGACCAGCTCTGTCATGAACAGCGACAACGACTTCACCTTCCCTGCCTTGCCGGCGACCTCGACGTCGTCGCCGATGTGAAAGGGACGAAACAGCAGCAGCATCACGCCGGCGGCGAGGTTGGAGAGCGTGCCTTGAAGCGCAAGGCCGATGGCGAGTGAAGTCGCGCCCAGCACGGCAACGAGGCTCGCGGTCTGGATGCCAAAGAGCTGCAGCACGGCGATGCCGATCACCGCGAGCACGGCATAGCGGGCCACACTGGCGACAAACAAGGTCACCAGCGGATCGACGCGGTGCGTGACACTCAAGACGCGCGTGACGAAACGCTGCATTGCGCCGGACAGATACCAGCCGATCGCGAACAGCAGGATCGCGTAAATCGCGTTCAAGCCATACAGGACGAGCGATGCTTTCAATGTATCGAAATTGATGGTCATGGCAGCTCCAAGCCGGTCGAATCCGTTGAGAACTCGCGGCGGCGCGAAATGATCCCGGCGGATGTCGATGGGAACGCCAACCCGGTCGCCCGGATTGCGCTGCTCTCCATCTGGGCTACAACCCTTTGTGTTGCCAGACGGCAAAACACGCAACCGCGGGGTCAATCCGCACGCAACAAAATATTCGCCTTTACAGAAATTCTGTTTAAGCGCATTTTTCGGCCACCTCATCCCAGTCAGAGGGGCGTATCGCGATCGTCACGAAACGCGGGATGGGCCGTGGTGGGCGCTGGCAGCACCGGCGCGAAGGGCATCGCAGGGCGGGCAACCGTGAGCGATCGCCGCGCGCAAACGACCGATGCTATCAGCGTACGGCAAAACCGTGTCGTCCTGACGCCCGGGGCCTGTGCGTCAAGTCCTGCGGTGATGCGTTTCGTCCAACCGGGCGCGCGCATCAGCGATCCGCAAGGCGACGGGGGCAATAGTGCATCGCTCCCCGGGGAGAACTCGGCATAAGCCGTCAAACCACTGCGCAGGGAAGGCCGGTTGTTTGGCTTCACCTGTATGCCGCTGTGCAGCTCTTCGTAGCGCAACTTCCGCACAGTGGACCGCGGGTGCCCAGCCGGCATCCGGTCTTCCCTGCGCCCTCTGACTTCAAGAGGGTGTCGCGACGAAGCAAAGCTCGGGCGAGAGAAAGCCGCGAGGACGCGCAGGTGTGTCTGCGATTGAGATGCCAATTGGAAAAGCTGCCTGGATGCTCATGCTCAGTCATTTCCCAGCGGCTTGTCCGCCGAAGCTCGGAGAGCGAAGGCGGAAGCGAAGCAATCCAGAATCTTTCCTCAGAGGGATTCTGGATTGCTTCGTCGCAACAGCTCCTCGCAATGCCGGTGGAAAGAGTGCGCCTACGTCGATGCCAATTTCGGCCGGCCGTAGATCGCATCCGCGCGTTTTTCGAACGCAGTGGAGAAGCGCGCGAAGGCGGCATCGAACATCGAGCCCATCAGCATTGCGAGCATGCGGCTCTTGAATTCATAGGCGAGGAAGAAACCGACGTCGCAGACGCCCTCACCCTTGGGCTCGAACGTCCAGCGGTTTTCAAGATTTCTGAAAGGACCTTGCAGATATTCGACCAGGATTTTCAGATTGGCGCGGTCGAGTGTCACCCGGCTGGTGAAGGATTCCTTGACCAGTTTGAACGACACCGTCATGTCGGCGACCAGCACCTCGGTGCCATCAGGTTTCGCCATGCGCTGACGCACTCTCAGCGCGCTGCACAAGGGCACGAATTCCGGGTAGCGCTCGACGTCGGCGACCAGATCAAACATCTCGGATGCGCTGTGATTGACACGGCGCTTGCTCGAAAATTGGGGCATAGCGGTTCAGCGGGCGTTAGCTGCCCGCGCGGCCTTCAGTCTCGCAAAATCCTCGCCGGCATGATGGGACGAGCGGGTCAGGGGGCTCGCCGATACCATCAGGAAGCCCTTGGTGTAGGCGACCTTCTCGTAGGAGGCGAACTCGTCGGGCGGCACGAAGCGCATCACGGCGTGATGCTTACGTGTGGGTTGGAGATACTGGCCGATGGTCAGGAAATCGACCTCGGCGGAGCGCAGATCGTCCATGACCTGAAGCACCTCGTGGCGCTCCTCGCCAAGGCCGACCATGATGCCGGACTTGGTGAAGATGGTAGGATCGAGCTCCCTAACCCGCTGCAGCAGCCGGATCGAGTGGAAATAGCGCGCGCCGGGCCGCACCGTGAGATAGCGCGACGGCACGGTCTCGAGATTGTGGTTGAACACGTCGGGCTTCGCCGCAACGACGACCTCGAGTGCCCGCTCCTTGCGCAGGAAGTCCGGCGTCAGGATCTCGATCGTGGTCGAAGGACACGCGGCGCGGATCGCACGGATGGTCTGGGCAAAATGCTCGGCGCCGCCGTCGGCGAGGTCGTCGCGGTCGACCGAAGTGATGACGACGTGGGCCAGCCCCAGCTTGGCCACGGCCTCGGCGACGTGCTGCGGTTCGGACGTATCGAGCGCGTTGGGCAGGCCGGTCTTGACGTTGCAGAAGGCGCAGGCACGGGTGCAGGTGTCACCCATGATCATGAAGGTTGCGTGCTTCTTGTCCCAGCACTCGCCGATATTCGGGCAGCCCGCTTCCTCGCACACCGTGTGCAGGCCGTTGGCCCGCACGATGTTGCGGGTGTCGGCATAGCCGCGGGTATTGGGCGCGCGCACGCGAATCCAGTCCGGCTTCGGCGGCGAAGCGGAATCGGGCCGGTTCACCTTTTCGGGGTGGCGCGGGCGCAGCGGGTTCGTGATGGTATCGACAATAACGACCATAGGGTGTCCGGTCTGTTCAGGTCCTACCTAGTCGGTCTGGCCTGGCATCGCAACCCGGCTCGCCTCGCTTCAGAGAACATGGCAGATATGGGCAATATCCTGCTCTGTTCTCAGGCGATTCTCACCTCGAATGGCTCCAAGATCGAATGCCTCTCCGTTGCGGCTTGGCAAGCCGCTGAAGCGGACCTTTTTCGGCCGCAGCGTCCACGAGGTCGCGCCCGACCTGATCGGCGCCACCTTGCTGGTCGACGGCGTCGGTGGAATCATCGTCGAGGTCGAGGCCTATCATCATACCGACCCGGCCGCACATTCCTATCGCGGGCCGACGCCTCGGAACCAGGTGATGTTCGGCCCGCCCGGCTACGCCTACGTCTACCGTTCCTACGGCATCCACTGGTGCGTGAACTTCGTCTGCGAGGAGGAAGGCTCGGCCAGCGCCGTGCTGATCCGCGCGCTGGAGCCGACCCATGGCTTGGCTGCGATGCGACGCCGCCGCCATCTCCAGGATTTGCACGCGCTGTGCTCGGGCCCGGGCAAGCTGACCGAAGCGCTCGGCATCACCATCGCGCACAATGCGCTGCCGCTGGACCGGCCGCCGATCGCCCTGCACGCGCGGACGGAGGATGTCGAGATCGCTGCCGGCATCCGGATCGGCATCACCAAGGCGGTCGAGCTGCCCTGGCGCTATGGCCTCAGGGGCTCGAAGTTTTTGAGCAAGCCGTTTCCGACGTAACGGTCATTCCGGGATGGTCCGAAGGACGAGACTCGGAATTTCGAGATTCCGGGTTCGGCTCTTCGAGCCGCCCCGGAATGACGACCAGATTAAGACGCCTGCTTGAGCCGCTCCAGCGCCTCCAGCAGCTTGGCCTTGCGGGCCAGCGCCGCCTCGCGCTTTTCGCGCTCCTCCTCGACGACCTCCTCGGCCGCGTTGGCGACGAACTTCTCGTTGGCCAGCTTGGATTCGGCGCGCTTGATGTCGGCGTCGGCCTTGCCGATCTCCTTGTCGAGGCGCGTGCGCTCGGCGGCGATGTCAATTACGCCCTTCAGTGGCAGCGCGGCCACCTCGCCGCGCACAAGCAGTTGAACGGCGCCGTCAGGTGCACGGTCGGCGAAAGAGATGTCGGAGAGCCGCGCCATGCGCTTGATGACGTCGGTCCAGCGCGGCGCGCGCTCTTTCGTCTCTGCCGAAACGCCCACGAGCACCAGCGCCGTCAGCGTCGCCGGCGGGATATTCATCTCGGCACGCACCGAACGGATCTGGGTGACGAGATCGATCACCCAGCCGATCTCGGCCTCGGCCGCGGGATCGGTGAAGTCGGCATGGTCGAAGATCGGCAGCACCCAGGCCGGCGAGACGAGCGGATCGGTCGGTCCCGTCGTCGCCGCGAGCATCGCAAGCTGCTCCGGCGTCGGCTCAACCGGCTTGAGCGGCCACGGCGCCAATGCGAGCAGGCCTTCGCGTTTCGCCGTCACCTCCCACAGCTCTTCGGTGATGAAGGGCATGAAGGGATGCAGCAGCTTGAGGATCTCGTCGCGCGCCCAGGCGACCATGGCGCGGGTTTCGTCCTTGGCGAGACTGTCGGGACCGAGCAGCACGGGCTTGGCGAGCTCAACATACCAGTCGCAATAGACGTTCCAGACGAAGCGGTAGATGCTGCCGGCGGCATCGTTGAAGCGATAGGCTTCGATCGCCTCGGTCACTTCGCGCGTGGTGTGCGCGGTCTCATGTGCGATCCAGCGGTTCAGCGTCTGCTTCGCCTTCGCCGGCTCGAAGCCGTCGGGAACGGCACAGCGATTCATCTCCGCGAAGCGACAGGCATTCCAGAGCTTGGTCGCGAAATTGCGGTAACCCTCGACGCGGCTGGTGGCGAGCTTGATGTCGCGGCCCTGCGCCGCCATCGCGGCCAGCGTGAAGCGCAGCGCGTCCGCACCATATTCGTCGATTAGATGGAGGGGATCGATGACGTTGCCCTTCGACTTCGACATCTTGGCGCCCTTCTCGTCTCGGACGAGGGCGTGGATGTAGACCGTCGAGAACGGCACCTCCCTCATGAAGTGCAGGCCCATCATCATCATGCGGGCGACCCAGAAGAAGATGATGTCGAAGCCGGTCACCAGCGCATTGGTCGGATAGTAGCGCTGCACCTCCGGCGCATCTTCGGGCCAGCCGAGCGTCGAGAACGGCCACAGCGCCGAGGAGAACCAGGTGTCGAGCACGTCCTCGTCGCGGGTGATGAAGCCTTCGCGCTTGTTGCGATCGAGCGCCATCTCACGCCCCTGCTCCGGCGTGATGACTTCCTGCTCGACGTAATAACCGAGCGCGTGGCTGACGGCCTCCTCCTCGGTCTCGGCGACGAACACCTTTCCATCCGGACCGTACCAGGCCGGGATCTGGTGACCCCACCAGAGCTGGCGCGAGATGCACCAGGGCTGGATGTTCTCCATCCACTCGAAATAGGTCTTTTCCCAATTCTTCGGCACGAACCTCGTTTCGCCCGAACGCACGGCCGCGATTGCCGGCTTGGCCAGCGTCTTGGCATCGACATACCATTGATCGGTCAGATACGGCTCGATCACGCTGTTCGAACGATCGCCATGCGGCACCATGTGGGTGTGCGGCTCGATCCGCTCGACGAAGCCGAACGATTCCAGCCGCTCGACGATGCGCTTGCGTGCGACAAAGCGGTCGATCTTGTGAAATTCCTCGGCGAATTGCGCGGCGCCTTCCGGCAGGTCACGCAGATAATCCTCGTTGTCGAGGAGATCGAGACAGCCTTCCCTGTCGAGGACGCTGATCCGGCGCAGGCCGTGGCGATTGCCGACCTCGAAATCGTTGAAGTCGTGCGCCGGCGTCACCTTGACCGCGCCCGAACCCTTGTCCGGGTCGGAATACTCATCGGCCACGATCGCGATCTTGCGGCCAACCAGCGGCAGGATGACGTGCTTGCCGATGAGCTTCTGATAACGCTCGTCCTCGGGATGGACGGCCACGCCGGTGTCGCCGAGCATGGTCTCGGGGCGCGTGGTGGCGACGACGATGAAGCTCGAGGGATCCTCGGGGCTGAACGTCTTGCCCTCGATCGGATAGCGCAGATACCAGAGGCTGCCCTTGACCTCGACCTGCTGCACTTCGAGATCGGAGATTGCGGTCAAGAGCTTGGTGTCCCAGTTCACCAGCCGCTTGTCCTTGTAGATCAGCCCCTCGCGATGCAGCTCCACGAACACCTTGACGACGGCTTTCGACAGGCCCTCGTCCATGGTGAAGCGCTCGCGGGTCCAGTCGCAGGACGCGCCGAGCCGCTTGAGCTGGTTGATGATGGTGTCGCCGCTCTCGGCCTTCCACTGCCAGACCCGCTCCAGAAACTTCTCCCGGCCCATCTCGCGGCGGCCGGGCTCTTGACGCTCCATCAGCTGGCGCTCGACCACCATCTGGGTCGCGATGCCGGCATGGTCGGTGCCGGGCTGCCACAGCACGTCGCGGCCGCGCATGCGCTCGAACCGGCACAGGATGTCCTGAAGCGTGTTGTTGAGGGCGTGGCCCATGTGCAGCGAGCCCGTCACGTTCGGCGGCGGGATCACGATGGTGAACGGCAGCGCGTCGCGGCGGTCGGGGCGGCCGGCTTTGAAGGCAAGGCTGTCCTCCCACACCACGGACATGCGGGTTTCGATATCGGCGGGCTGGTAATTTTTCTCGATCATGGGGCTGTTAGAAAGCCGCGCGCGCGGTTCAAGTCAACGGGAAGCTCGACGACAGGCGTTTTCGGCCCGGGCCGCAGGCCGAATATGACGCAGGAGCAGGGCTTTATCTTGGCCGCACGGCCCTTCTCAGCGGCCGCCGCGCGAGACTCGCTCGATTTCGGCCTTCACGATGCGTTCAACCAGGGTCGGCAGATTGTCATCGAGCCAGGACTTCAGCATCGGACGCAACATCTCCTTGACCAAATCCTCCAGCGTCCGCGCATTGCTGCTCAGAACCGTGTGGGCCAGCGAGTTGAAGGCAGATTCGACCGCGGAGACCGTCGATTGCGCGAGGATCGGCTGTTGCGACGGCACCGGCGGCGCATCGTAGTCCACCGGCGTGTAGGACGGCGGCGCGGGGCGCGGCTGCGGCGATTCGGTGAACTCGAGATCGTCGCGCGGCTCGACCTTGTGGAAGCTGGGTGGTGGCGGAGGCGGTGTCGGATCCATCGCCATCTCGTCGGTCAACTCGAGCACGTCGGGCTCCGGCTCCGGCTCGGAAGCGCGGACCTCCGGAGCGGGCGTGGCTGCGTCGAGCCCGGCCAGCAGTGCGTCGATGTCGTCCTGGCTGTTGGATGCGTCCGCCGCAGCTGCGGGTGGCGGCGCCGGCTTTGCGGCCGGCGGCGGTGCGGGCTTCTCGGCAGCGGACTTGGGCGGAGCGACCTTGGATGGCGGAATGTCGTTCATCGCCTGCGGCTTTGGCGCGGCGGGCGCCGCAGCCTTCTCCGGTTTGGCGGCTTCTGTCGGCGGCGGCTTGGCCTCATCGTCGGCAATGATGCGCCGGATCGAGGCCAGAATCTCCTCCATCGAGGGTTCTGTGACCTTTGCAGGCTGCGTCATCTCCGACTCCACATCATCAACGCCCTCGCATGCGTTGTTTTACACCAAGCACGGCAGGATTGGCCGGTTCCGGACCGGCGGCCCGACAATTTTCGTCGCAGCAGCCCGACTTGTCCCCAGATCACGGCTCAACGTGCGGCGGTGCGCCCCTGCCCCCGGCACTCAAGCTTTACGCACACGGCATCGATACGGGCGAATCGACCCGCATCTTCTTGGCAAGGCTATGTCAGGGATTTTGATGATTGCAAGCAAAGCGCCAGTCGGCCTCGGCACTTCGCGAGACCGACCGGATCACTACGGACATCAGCGTCCGTCAGGCGTGCGTACGCCGGCCCAGCTGTCGCGGACCTGCTGGTAATGCACGGAGGGATCGTAGACCGTGGTCGCGAGGCCGAGCACCTGCGGCGACAGGCGGCCAACAGCCGCGAGGACGTTATAGGATGCAACCACGCGGTCATGCTGCGCAGTGACCAGCGCGACGCGCGCGTTGACCAAGGCCTGCTGCGCGTTGAGGACGTCGAGCGTGGTGCGCTGACCCGCCTTGGCTTCTTCGCGAACGCCGTTCAGCGCGATCTCGGATGCCGCAACTTGCGCTTGGGCGGACTGCACCTGCGCCTTACCGGCCTGCAACGACCCCCACCACTGCACCACGGTCGCACGAATCTGGTCGCGCGTGGTTTCGAGATTGAGACGCTGCTGCGCCAGGTTTTCTTTGGATTGACGGATCAGCGCATATTGGTTGCCGCCATCATAGAGCTGCCACGAGGCCTGCGCGACCGCGGCTGCGCTAAACGACCTGTATTGAATCAGCGACTGTTCATTGGCCTGCGTTGCGCTGGCCTGCAACGTGACTGTGGGCAGCAGCGCGCCTTCGGCGACCTTGACCTGCAAATAGTTGACGTCGATGCCGAACATTGCGGCCGTAACGTTGGGATGCTCGACCAAGCTGAGCTCAACGGCCGAAGCGAGCGTCGTGGGCAGGAACCGGTCGACCGGCGAGCCCGGCGCGAGGTTCGTCGGTTCGTTGCCGATGATGCGACGGAAGTTCGCGCGCGTCGTGGTGAGATTGGCTTCGGCGGTAAGCGCCTGCGTCTTGCCGGCGGCGAGTTGCGCTTCCGATTGGGCGACGTCGGTACGCGTCACTTCGCCGACATTGAAGCGATCACGGGTCTGCTTCAGCGTCTGCTCGAGCACACGCACGTTGCTGCGCTGGACTTCCAGCGTAGCGGCATCGCGCAGATAGTCCATGTAGGTCGTTGCAGCCTGAAGCAACACGCTTTGATCGAGGCTGCGCAGCGCTTCGCGAGCACCGGACACCTGGCTCTCTGCCGCGCGCGTCCTGTTGGCGGTCTGGTTGCCGTTATAAAGCGTCTGCGAAACGGTCAGGCCCGCGCTGCGGGGAACGGTGGTGCCATTGATTGGGGCGCTGCCCGGCGCGGTCAGCGTATCCTGATATTGATAACCGGCGCTCGCCGTCAGCGCGACTCTGGGCCGATATCCCGACAATGCCTGAGGCACGTTCTCGTCGGTCGAGCGCACCTGGGCACGCTGTGCGTTGAGCTGCGGATTGTTCTGATAGGCGCGCACCAGCGCGGACTCGATCGTGTCCGCTAAGGCAGGCGTCGGCCCGGCTAGCGACAGCAGCAGGACCGAAACCGCAGCTCCGGTGAAGAGCTTCACCCCATGCATCCCTGAAATTCCGTTCATTCTAACGCCCGGCTCGTGCCCGCGAGCTGGGTACCGTCTACCGAGTGGAGTCGTTGCCCCGCCGCAACATAGGACGGGGATTGTCGCGGCGGAACCACCTCAGGGTAGTTCTCGGTGGAAACTCTTCACGTGCAGCATCCCGGCCACACTTCTGATTCAGAACGGGATTTTTCGGCTCCGGGCCTCAGAAAACGAAGGCGGCGGCCCGTTCCAACCCGGGAAGGACCGGGGCGGCGGCGTCGAACAACGCCCGATGGCCGAATTCACCATGAGTCTTTGTCACGATCATGGCCCGCGGCGGCCTGGATTCGGCCGACACTCCCACGAGGCGCCCGCCTTCCTTCAGCTGCCCGAGCAGCCGCTCCAGGGGGACCTCGGCAGCGCCGTTGAGGACGATCACGTCATAAGGAGCGGTGGACGGATCACCCTCGCTGCAGGAGGCGACTTTGCAGGTGACGTTGGCGAGCCCAAGGGCAGCGAAGGCGTCCCTGGCCTTCGCCGCCAGAGCCGGATCACATTCCGTCGCCGTGACCTGGCGCGCGAGCTTGGCGGCGAGCGCGGCCAGATAGCCCGTGGCGCAGCCGACGATCAGCACATTGTCCGCTTCGCCGATTTCGGCGGCCTGGAGCAGCTTGCCGGTCAGTTGCGGCTTGATCAGGAACCGCTTGGCGCCGCCCTCGCTCACATCGAGGTCGAGGTCGAGATAAGCCAATGCCTGCCTGCTGGCCGGCACGAAGGCCTCGCGCGGAACCGTGAGCATGGCATCGAGAATACGACGGTCGGTAACGTCATTGGTGCGCACCTGGCCATCGACCATTTTTTGGCGCGCAGTCGAGAAACCGGACATTTGCGGACCCTGGAATGCGGACGATGCCGCGGAGAGTGAGTTGGCGGCATCTTTGAAACATGCCCGCCGAAAACGCAACATGGCCGTTGGCCGCGAGGAGCCCCCATGGCTTGCGCAGCTCACCGCATCAGGATCAGGGTGCGGGACGCATCATTCGATCGCCACCGCGAGGCGGCCGATCAGAGCGGCGACCTCATCCAGCCGTGCCAAATCGGGTGCCTCGACCGCACGCGCAAGACAAGCGATGCATTCGTCGTCGCTGAGTTCGGGAATGTCGGCCGGCAGGATCGAGGGGCCGATATGAGAACGGTCGACCTGGATGTCTGGCATGGGAATCAGCTCCGTAAGGATCCGGCACGGGGCAAGCTCGATTTGAATTGAGTCGTTTTGGCGCCGTCCTCATGGCGCCAAGGCGCTATTGCACACGTCTCGTTGAGTTTGATTGCGCGTCAGGATCGTGGAAGCAGTTCACATATTGCCGCAACGAAATCGCACGGCACCTGAAGGCGCCATCGCAACTCATTGAATTGGCAATAAAATTTGGCTCCCCGGGCTGGATTCGAACCAGCGACCATCCGATTAACAGTCGGATGCTCTACCGCTGAGCTACCGAGGAAAAGGCGAACCAATCGTTCGCGCGCGGCTGCGTATAACAAAGCCAGTTGCGCTTGCAAAGGACGAATTCGTCGTCCTTCGCAACGCGTTCGCAATATGGCAGGTGGCGAACTTCGGTTTCGCGTCCCCTCTGACTGGGATGAGGTGGCCGGACAATGCGCTAAGTCAGAATTTCTGTAGAGGCGAAGCTCCGATGGAGCACAGCGTAGTCGGAGACGTTCCGTCATTGGGATCGACGCGTGCGGACAGACGTTGGGTTTTCGATCGCTCAACAGCCTGTCCGCAGCATATTCACAGACGCGGATTCAACAGATTTGCGTGGCGCGCACGCCACTTGCTGCGCACAAATCCACAGAGACTACCCTCCGGCCTGGTCGAGCACGCCGCGGCACGCTTCGCTCAGGCTGGCCCGGTTACGTCGCAAGCACGCGGTGATGGCACGGGCGTTCGGGATTTCGCCGGCGCAGAGACGGTAGACGTCGGGCGTGCAGGCCCGGCGCTGCTCCGGCGTTCCCTGCGCATGGGCGGCGGAGGCAAACATCGTCAGGAAAAGCCCGACCGTCGAGGCGCGGCGCGCCCGGCTCTTCACAATTGCAAACCGCAAGAACCTCACCTTCATGACCGCTCTCCCGTTCTGCCCTGCCCGCCCGGCGGCGTTGGCCGGAGTCGCGACAACGTTTGCGAGAAATAAAGCCGCAGCGATGTGACTTCTTTCACACTGCGGGCAAGGCTGAGGAACCTAAGTTCCAAGCGATTTTCAGAACTCGCTAACCAATCGGGACCCGAGCGCCGGATCGTTAAAATGCGAACGACCGGGTCAATCGGGAAACAAGCCGGCTTTGCGATATTGGGCCGTCTGCTTTCCGGAGGGTGCGATGAGTGAAGCCGAATTCAACTTGCTGCTGGATGCCGTCGGGGGCGCCATGATTCACGAAGATTGCACGCCCGCGCCGAAGGAAGAATTAGTGCCCCGTTCGTGGTCGTGCGTCGCAACGCCCAAGGCCGCCAATGATAATGAGGGCGCCTGGCCTCTGCTCCCCTTTCCGGACGGCTGGTACGCAGCCTGCTGACCACCTTCATCGTAAACGGAAGCGTGCCGCCCTTGCGGGATTTTTGAACGATGCTGTTAAGCATTGCGCGCCCCCTCCAGCTCGGATTTCGGGATAGATCGGACGATGCCACCCACGATCTTTCCAGCGCTCGATTGATAGGTGTGGTTTTGCGGGACAGGCACGCTCCTTGCCTATTGGACCTGCCCAAGCATGGAGGCGTGCACTGATGGGACAGCGAGTTCGTATTTCAAAGCGTCCGAAGTCCAATTTGACACATGCTGCCCGCGACAAGCTGCTCGCGTTGTTAGACGCAATCGAGGAACTTGAAGTTCTGAGAGAGAAAGTCCGGCTCGCCGAAGCCGCCCGCGTGTTGCACTAGGATTAGGTGGAGAATCCATCCTCTTCGGGGGCGCTTCGGCGCGTCCTAGCCGGGGTCACCGACTGACCGACACGCCCCTCGTCGCAGAGCCGTTTCGAACAGCAAGCTCGGCCCAGAGACACCAGCGGGCCGCCGTACTTTCGCGGATTTGATGGGAAAGGTCTTGCTGTGCGCGGCTACCTATAATTTGCAATCCGCTGGCAGGCCGGATCAGCGGAACTGAGGACGAATGAAGTCTACAAGCAGTTTCCGCAGCTTGTAATGGAGGCCACGACCAGAATTGAACTGGTGTACACGGTTTTGCAGACCGTTGCGTAACCACTCCGCCACGTGGCCCCGTAAGGCCGGAGCAATATAGGGGATGAAGGGTTTAGGCAACCCCGATGGGCCAGCTGTCCCTTTGCCCCACGGTCGGTTGGTAGATGCAGGCGAGAACGCGCAGCACGATGTAGGCTTGGGTCAGGCTCGTTTGCGACGCCGGAAGTCGCGGCGGCCCTTCGGGGCAGGTTTGGGCGCCAGTTCCGGCATCTCGGCCTGGACCTCGCGGTAGCGTGTCAACAGTCGTTCAAAACTGGCGTGCAGGGTGTCGGCGATATCGGGCCGCCGCTCGACGGCCGCGAGGATCGTCGCGGCGGCCTCAATGGTCGAAAGACCGTCGCGGCGTGGCTCCTTGCGCAGACGGCCGTAGCGCGAGGGGTGCGCCGGGTTCAGGATCACGCGCTGGCATTTCAGCATCCAGGGATTGCGCCACCACAGCGCCTTGGCCTGGCTCCAGGTGCCGTCGAGCAGCACGACGCCTTCGAGCTTGCCGAGGATCGCCCGCTGGTTGTCCGCGATCTCACCCTTGCGGTTAAGCGCGACGACCTCGCCCTCGGCCTCGAGATCGGCGGCGCGAGCCGAGCCGAGATAGAGCACGGCCCACCGCGCGGCATTCTCGACCGGCCGGCCCAGCGCCTTGGACAGGCTCGGCCAGGACAGGCCAACGCGCAACGTGGCATCTACGAAATGCTTCGCGAGCAGCCGCGCGGTGCCGAGCGCCCTGTCCTGTTCCTGCGGATGCTGGAGGATCAGGAGCGACAGCCGATTTTCAATAGGCGTGACGGTGTCGCAGATGCACAGCGGCATCGGCTTCTGGCAGTGCGGGCATTCCGGGATCGGCTCGGCCGGCGCGGCAGCGGTGTCGGGCTGGTTGGACATGGCGCGGCTATACGCTCCAAGCGACGCTTCAACAACCTATTCCGCCGGCGCGGGCAGCGGGCGCGGCGCGGTTCGCCGCCGCAGACGGTCGATCAGGAGGTAGATCACCGGCGTCGTGTAGAGTGTCAGGATCTGCGAGACGAACAGACCGCCGATGATGGTGATGCCGAGCGGTCGGCGCAGCTCCGTGCCGGGGCCGGTCGCGACCACCAGCGGAATGCCGGCGAACAGCGCTGCCATCGTCGTCATCAGGATCGGGCGGAAGCGCGCCTGGCAGGCTTCGAAGATCGCCTCCGCCGACGATAATCCGCGCTGGCGCTCGGCATCGAGAGCGAAATCGACCATCATGATGCCGTTCTTCTTCACGATGCCGATCAGCAGGATGATGCCGACGAAGGCGATCACGGTCAGCGGCGTATTGGTCAGTTGAAGCGCAAGCAGCGCGCCGAGGCCGGCTGACGGTAGCGTCGAGATGATCGTGAGCGGGTGGGCAAGGCTCTCATAGAGCACGCCGAGCACGATATACATCGCAACCAGCGCACCCAGGATCAGGAGCGGCTGACGCCCGCTGGTCTTGGCGAAATCGCCGGCATTGCCGTCAAAACTGCCGCGGATGCCCTCGGGCATGTGCAATTCCTCGACCGCACGCTGGATATTTTGCGTCGCGGCCTGGAGCGGCACGTCGGGCAAGAGGTTGAACGAGACGGTCGTCGAGGGGAACGACTGCGAGTGATAGACCGCGAGCGCGGCAAGTCCGCGCGTTGCGTGCACCACGGCCGACAATGGGACCTGAGCGTCGCTGGTGCCGGCGACATAGATGCGATCGAGATTGGAGGGGTCGACCTGGAATTTCGGATCGATCTCCAGCACGGTCATGTACTGGTTGCGCTGGGTGTAGATGATTCCGATCTGCCGCTGCGCGAAAGCGTTGTTCAACGCATTGTCGATGTCCTGGACCCTGACGCCCAGCGCCGAGGCCTTCTGGCGATCGATGCTGAGCGTAAGCTGGAGCCCACCGGGATCGCGGTCGCTGGAGATATCGGTGATCCCCTCGATGCTCTCCATCCGTTTGGCCACGATGGGCGCCCATTTCTGCAGCAGGCCGAGATCGGTGCTGGTCAGCGTGTACTGGTAGTCGGAATCGCTTTGCCGCCCGCCGGCGCGCACGTCCTGGGCGGCGAACATGAACAGGCGGATGCCGGGCACGGGATACAATGCGCGCCTGAGACGGTCGATGACGACCTGCGTCGAGACGTGCTCGCGCTCCTCCGGCGGCTTCAGGCTGATGAACATGGTGCCGCGGTTCGAGGTCGCCGCCCCCGGCCCGCCGCCGCTGCCAACGGTCGAGCCGATGCCGGCAACGGCCGGATCCTGCATCACGATGTCGGCGAGCCGCTGCTGGAGGCCGAGCATGGACTGGAACGAGATGTCGGCTGAAGCGCGGGTCGCGCCGATGATGAAACCGGAATCATCTGTCGGGAAATAGCCCTTGGGGACCTTGATGTAGAGCGTCACCGTGAGGCCGATGGTGGCGAAGAATACCAGCAGCGTCAGCAGCGGAAATTCCAGCACGCTGCGCAGAGTGCGGGTGTAGAAGGCGACGATGCGCGACAGCGAGCCCTCGATCAGGCGGTCGAACAACGTCGCGGTGCCGGACGTGGTCTGCCGGATGTAATGGGCGCAGATCATTGGCGTGACCGTGAGCGACACCAGCGTCGAGACCAGGATCGCGAAGGTCAGTGTCAGCGAGAATTCGCGCAGGAGACGGCCGACGATGCCGTCCATGAAGATCAGCGGCGTGAACGCTGCGATCAGCGACAGGCTGATCGAGACCACGGTAAATCCGATCTGCTTCGCACCCTCCTGCGCCGCCCGAAACGGCCGCATGCCGTGCTCCAGATTGCGGAACATGTTCTCGATCATGACGATAGCGTCGTCGACCACGAAGCCGACTGAGATCGCCAGCGCCATCAGCGAGAGATTGTCGATCGAGAAGCCCGCGACCCACATGCCGGCGCAGGTGCCGGCCAGCGCCAGCGGCACCGAGATGCCCGCTGCGATCGTCGGCGTCAGCCGGCGTAGGAACACGAACACCACGACCATGACGAGGAGCGCGGTCGCCAGCAAGGTCCATTGCATATCCAGGACGCTGGCGCGGATCGTACCGGTGCGATCGACCAGGGTCGAGATCTCGACGCCGGCCGGGATCCACTGCTTCAGCGCGGGGATCAGCGCCTTCACCCGATCGACCGTGTCGATGACGTTGGCGTCGCCCTGCTTGGTGATCTGGATCAGCACCGCCGGCTGCTTGTTGAACCAGGCGATCGAGCGGGCGTTGCGGACGGAATCCTCGATATCGGCGACGTCGGACAGCCGCACGAAATTGCCGTTGGAGCTTTTGATGACGATGTCGCGGAACTCTTTCGCCGTACGCATCTGCCGATTGAGGGCCAGCGTCTCGCTCTGGCGCTCGCCGTTGAAGATGCCGACGGGACCGAGCGGGTTGGCGTTGATGATCGCGGTCCTGACGTCGTCGGTGGCGATGCCCGCATTCGACAGCGCAACGGGATTGAGCTGCACCCGCACGGCCGGCTGGTCGGCGCCGGAGACCGTGACGTCGCCGACACCAGGCACCTGTGAGATGCGCTGCGCGATGACCGTATCTGCGACGTCGTAGATCGCGCTGGCCGACAGCGTCTTCGAGGTCAAAGCGAGCACGAAGACGGGCGCGCCGGCCGTGTTGGCTTTGCGGAAGCGCGGCAGTGTCGGCAGGTCGCTCGGCAGATCGACGAGCGAAGCGTTGATGGCTGCCTGCACGTCGCGGGCGGCCTTGTCGATGTTGCGGCCGATGTCGAACTGGAGCTGGATGTTGGTCGTGCCGAGCGAACTCGTGGACGTGATCTGGTTGATGCCGGCGATCTCGCCGAGCCGCCGTTCCAGCGGCGAGGCCACGGTCGCGGCCATCACGGATGGATCGGCGCCGGGGCGACTGGCAGAGACGAAGATGGCGGGAAAGTCGACGTTCGGGACCGAGGCAACGGGAAGGAACTGGTAGGCGACGACACCCAGCAGGAACAACCCGATCGACAGCAGCGTGGTCGCGACCGGGCGGCGGATGAAGGGCTCCGAGATCGATGCCATCACTGCATCCCCTCGGTCGCGCCGGCGACCGGCGGACCGCCGGATTCGGCCGGCGGCAGCGCCTGCTCGAGGCGGCGGTTGATGCGGTCGAGCGCGAGGTAGATCACGGGGGTGGTATAGAGCGTCAGTAACTGGCTCAGCAGCAGGCCGCCGATGATGGAGATGCCGAGCGGAAAGCGCAGCTCGGCGCCGGTGCCGCTCTCGATCGCCAGCGGCAGTGCGCCGAACAGCGCCGCCAGAGTCGTCATCATGATCGGACGGAAGCGCAAGAGACAGGCCTGCACGATCGCCTCGTTCGGCGACATGCCCTGCCCGCGCTCGGCCTCCAGCGCGAAGTCGATCATCATGATCGCGTTCTTCTTGACGATGCCCATCAAGAGGATGATGCCGATCAGGCCGATCACCGAGAGATCCTGGCCGCACAGCACCAGGGCCAGGATAGCGCCGACGCCGGCCGAGGGCAGCGTCGAGAGGATGGTGATCGGGTGGATGTAGCTCTCATAGAGCACGCCGAGCACGATGTAGATGGTGATGACGGCGGCAAGCAGCAGCCAGGGCTGGCCGGCCAGCGCCTTGGCGAATTCGGCGGCATCGCCGGCATAGACGCCGACGATGCTGTTGGGCATGCCGATCCGGGTCTCGATCGTCTTGACGGCCTCGACGGCATCGCCGAGCGCCGCGCCCGGCGCAAGATTGAAGCTGAGCGAGACGGAGGGGAATTGCGCCTGGTGCGAGATCGCGAGCGGCGCCGTGGTGCGCTTCAGCGTCGCCACGGCCGACAGCGGCACCTGGGCGCTTGGCGCGCCGACGGTGGTGCTCGCGGCGCCCGGCAGATAGAGCTTTGACAGAATCGAAGGGTCGCGCTGGTACATCGGCAGCGCCTCCAGCACGACCCGATACTGATTGGCCTGGCCGTAGATAGTCGAGATCTGCCGCTGCGCGAAGGCGTCGTTCAATGTGTCGGTGATGGCCTGGAGGCTGACGCCGAGTTGCCCCGCCCGCGTGCGATCCACGTCGAGCTGCGCCCGCAGTCCGCCTTCCTGCGCCTCCGAGGAGACGTCACGGAACAGCGGATTCCGCCGCATTTCCGCCACCAGCTTGCCCGCCCATTCCGAGACCAGCGTCGCATCGGTGCCGGTCAGCGTGTACTGGTATTGCGAGCGGCTCGACTGGGTCGAGATCTGCACGTCCTGCACCGGCTGGAAATAGACCGTCATGCCGGGGATGCCTGATACCCTCTCCTTCAGGCGGATCACGACCGCGGCGACATCGTCGCGCCGTTCGCCGCGCGGTTTCAAAGTCATGACGAGGCGCCCGACATTGGTGGTCGGGTTGACCGAGCCCGCCCCGATCACCGAGACCACGCCAACCACGTCGGGATCGGCCTTGATGGCGGCGGCGGCCTCGGCCTGCCGCTTCTGCATCTCCGCGAACGAAACGTCGGGCCCGGCCTCCGTCACCGCCGTGATCGAGGCGGTGTCCTGGAGCGGCAGGAAGCCTTTTGGCGCGACGACATAGAGGACGAGGGTCGCAATCAGCGTGGCGAAGGTCACGACCAATGTGGCGCGCTGGCGCTCCAGCACCCACAGCAGCGTCCGGTGATAGGCCTCGACGGTGCGGTCGATGAAACGGCTGACAGCGGCGAGACCCGGCACCGCCAGCTCCTCGTGGGCGGCTTTAAGCAGACGCGAGCACATCATCGGCGTCAGCGTCAGCGAGACCACCGCCGAGGTGACGACCGCGATGGTCAGCGTCAACGCGAATTCGCGGAACATGCGCCCGACGAGACCGGACATGAACAAGAGCGGGATGAAGACCGCGATCAGCGACACCGTCAGCGAGATCACCGTGAAGCCGATTTCGCTGGCGCCCTTCAGCGAGGCCTCCATCGCACTCTCGCCATTCTCCATGTGGCGGACGATGTTCTCGATCATGACGATGGCGTCGTCGACGACGAAGCCGGTGCCGATCGTCAGCGCCATCAGCGAGAGATTGTCGAGGCTGAAGCCGGCAAAATACATGATGCCGAAGCTCGTGATCAGCGATAACGGCAGCGCCACGCCTGCGATCAACGTAGCCCGTAGCGAACGCAGGAACAGCAGCACCACCAGGGTCACCAGCACGACGCTCAGGATCAGGGTGAACTGCACGTCATGGACCGAAGCACGAATGGTGACGGTGCGGTCGGAGACGATGGTGAGGTTCACGCCGGCAGGAATCGCGCGCTGCACCTTGGGGATCTCGGCGCGGATCTGGCTGACGACGTCGATGACGTTGGCGCCGGGCTGGCGCTGGATGTCGATGATGACGGCCGGCGTGCCCTGGTACCAGCCGCCGGTGCGGTCGTTCTCGAGGCCGTCGACGATCTGCGCGACGTCGGCGATGGTGACAGGCGAGCCGTTGCGATAGGCAATGATGACGGGCTTGTAGGCGTCCGCGGCGGCGATCTGGTCGTTGGCGGCAATGATGTAGGATTGTTGCGCGCCGTCGAGCGATCCCTTCGGCCCGGAGACGTTGGCATTGGCGATCGCCGTGCGCAGGTCCTCCATGGCGATGCCATAGGCGGCCAGTCGCGCCAGATCGGCCTGGATGCGCACGGCCGGCTTCAGCCCGCCGAGCACCGAAACGCGTCCGACGCCGGAAATCTGGCTCAAGCGTTGCGCCAGAATGGTATCGGCGATGTCGCTCATCGCGCGCAGCGAGATCGTCTCCGAGCGCAGCGCCAGCGTCATCACCGGCGCGTCCGCCGGATTCACCTTGGCGTAGGTCGGCGGATAAGGCAGCGTTTTGGGCAGCACACCGGCCGCCGCGTTAATCGCGGCCTGCACGTCCTGGGTCGCACCGTCGATGTCGCGGTTGAGGTCGAACTGAAGCGAGATCTGGCTGACGCCGAACGAGCTCGTCGAGTTTATCGCCGACAGCGACGGGATCTGGCCGAGCTGCCGCTCGAGCGGCGCGGTGATGAGTGAGGCGATCACGTCGGGGCTCGCGCCCGGCAGCTGCGTCGTCACCTGCACGGTCGGGAAATCGACCTGCGGCAGCGCCGAGACCGGCAGCGCGAAGTAGCCGAGCGCGCCGCCGATCAAGAGCGCGATGCCGAGCAGCGAGGTCGCAATCGGCCGTCGGATGAAGGGTTCGGAGACACCCATGGGCTACGCCTGCCGCATCAAGCGGCTGTTGTCGGGATCATGGCTGCTTGGCTCCACTTCCCGATGCGCCCGGCCCCGGTGCCGGTCCGGTCTGCCCCTTCTGATCGCCTTCGCTGCTCTTCCGCTTGGCGCGGAACTCGCCCTCGTTGCCTTGTCCCTCCTTCTGGCCTTCTTTGGCACCATCCTTCTTCTGAGCGTCCGGCCCGCGCGAGCGCTTGCGAGGGGCTAGATCGGCCGAGGGGGTCTGGTCGTCGCGGCCGACGATCACTTTGGAGCCGTCGGACAAATTGGCAAAACCCGTGGTGACGACCTTATCGTTCGGCGAGAGGCCGCTGGCGATCACGGCATCATGCTCGTTCTGCTGCATCACCGTCACGGGCTTGGCCGAGACGACGTTGTCCTCGCCGATGACATAGCTGAAGGTCCCGATCGGACCGCGCTGCACCGCAGAGGTCGGCACCACCAGCGCCTGCGTCAAGGTCTCGACCTTGAGGCGGACATTGACGAACTGGCCCGGCCAGAGCTGGTAATTGGCGTTGGGGAATTCCGCCTTGAGCTTGAGTGTGCCCGTGGTCTGGTCGACCTGGTTGTCGATGCCGGTGAGCTTGCCGGTATCGATCACCGTGATGCCGTCATTGCCGAACACGTCGACCGCGAGCGTTCCCTTCGCCGCGGCGGCGTTGACGCGCATGATCTGCTGCTGCGGCAGGCTGAACCACACCGCGATCGGCTGCAGCTGAGTGATCACCACGAGCCCTGTGGTGTCCGAGGCATGGATGATGTTGCCCTGGTCGACCTGGCGTAGGCCGGCCCGACCCGAGATCGGCGCCACGATCTTGGTGTAGCTCAGCGTCGCCGCTGCATTGTCGATCGCGGCCTGATCCGCCTTCACCAGCGCCTCAGTCTGGGCCACCAGCGCGCGCTGGGTGTCCGCCTGCTGCTTCGAGCCGGCATTGGAGGCGGCAAGCTGTTCGTAGCGTGCAAGGTCGATGCGCTGGTTGGCAAGCTGGGCTTGGTCCTGTGCCTTCTTCGCGACGGCCTGGTCGTATTGGGCCTGGTAGATCGCCGGATCGATCTCGCCGAGCACGTCGCCCTTCCTGACGTCCTGGCCTTCGGTGAAATTGACCGCAATCAGCTTGCCATCCACCTGCGAGCGCACGGTCACGGTATTGAGCGCGCGGATCGCCCCGACGCCATCGAGATAAACCGGCACGTCCTGGATGCGCGGGCTTGCCGCCAGCACCGGCACCGGCAGATCGGGTCGCTGGTTGCGGTTGTTTGCTTGCTGCTGATGCGTGACGGTCCAGCCGAGATAACCGAGGCCGCCGAGGATCGCGAGCGTGATCAGGGTCATGATCAGGCCGGGGCCGCGCGACTTTTTCGCCGTGCCCTCCGTCGCGTCCTTCTTAGTCTCCGGCTTAAAGAGCATTGACCGGTTTCTCCATCCTCGGCTCCCAACCGCCGCCGAGCGCCTGGTACAGGCTGACGATGGCGAGGAGCCGTGCGAGTTGGGCCTGCGACAGCGCGTCTTCCGCCTGAAACAGGGTCAGTTGGGTGTTGAGCACGGTCACGATGTCGGCAGTGCCGGCGCGCAATTGCTGCTCGGAGAGATCGAAGGCGCGGCGCGAGGCGGCAACGACGTCGCGCTGCAATTGCAGCTTGATCGTGGTCTGCTTGATCGAGAACAGCGCGTTGTCGACGTCGGCAAAGGCCTGGATGATGGTCTTGCGGTAAGCCTGGAGCAGCTCGTCCTGCCGCGCCTTGGCCAGTTCGAAATTGCCGAGGATCCTGCCGCCGTCGAAGATGGGCTGCGTGGCACTGCCGACGAGCTGGAAGAAGGTGGCATGCGGTTGGAATAGCGAGACCAGCGCCGAGCTCTGATAGCCGCCATTGCCGGTCAGCTGGATCGTCGGAAAGAATTGCGCGCGGGCATTGCCGATGTTTGCGGTGGCGGAGGCAAGCTGTGCCTCCTGCCGGCGGATGTCGGGCCGCTGCGTCAGGAGCTCCGACGGCAGGCCGGGCGTGACGCGAGGGATCGCGATCCGGTCGAGCGAGCCGCCGAGCACGCGCACGCTCTCCGGCGGACGCGATACCAAGACAGCCAGCGCATTGATGTTCTGGTCGAGCGTCTGGCGCAGCGGCGGCACCAGCGCCTTCTGATTCGCGAGCACGCTCTCCTGCTGGGCGACGTCGAGATCGGTGCCGGTGCCGGCCCTGCGCCGCTCCTTCACCGCATCGAGGATGCGCTGCGCGCTCGCGATGTTGCGCTGTGAGGTCCTGATGCGGTCCTGTGAGGCCAAGACCTGAAAATAGGCATTGGCGACGGCCGCCAGCGTCGTCAGCGCGACCGTGTCGCGGTCGAAGCGGTTGGCGTTCGCCGTCTCCTCGGCGGTTTGCAGCGCATCGCGGTTCTGGCCCCAGAAGTCGAGCTGGTAGCTCGCGCTCAGCGAGGCCGAATAGTTGACGACTTCGCGCCCGCCGATGGACAGGCCGGAGGCGCTGGAGCCGGAGGTGCGCGAGTAGGTTTCCGATCCAGCCGTGGACAGGCTCGGCAGCAGCGCCGCGCCCGCCTGCCGCGCCTGGGCGTCGGCCTGGACGATGCGCGCGACCGCAGCGGCGATGTCGAGGTTGACGGTCTGCGCCTCCTCCATGAGCTGCGTCAGCTCCGTGGAGCGGAAACCGCGCCACCAATCCAGCGATGGCGGCGCATCCCCTTTGCCGGCGTATCTGTATTGCGTGGGAACATCGAGCGCTGGATCGGGAAGATCCTGCGTCAGCACGCAAGCGCCCGAACTCGCCGCGAGGCACAGTGCCACAAGCCAGCGCGCTGCGCGCCGCGTCCGGGGCGCAGATCCTGGAGACCGCCGCATGGCGATCGCAGGAACATCCTGTGTCACATCCACCCCCCGCCGGGCAGATCGAGCCGCCACCACGAAGCCGGATTAACCGATTCGCGGCGGCAGAGTCGGGGAGCGTTGGACAACTCGTTCACAGCGTGATGCTTTCTGCGGAGCCTCAGACTCATACTAGCCGGGTGCGCAACGGCGGGACAGTGCCGCAGGTGCGAGATGGGCGGCCCGAACAAGTGTGTATCGGACCTGCCAAATGAGAAATGTCCCTGTCTGGCAGTGATTTCTTGAATTCGGGACCCCTCCTGGAGCGCGTTCAAGCTTACTAAGATTTCATGTGATATTGCCGCCACACCGGCGCGGCCCCGATCGGGCGCACCGCTGGCAATGGGCGTCATGCGGCTTCAGCTCAGTCTCGGCGCCTGGCCGGCTGGTCTCACGATGTCGTCATTTGCCGAAAACGAGCCCGTCTCCGCCGTGTAGATATCTCCTCAAGCTTCCACGCGCCATCGACGCTTTCGCGATCGAGCCATCCTGCCGAAGGCGAGGATTGACGCGGGAGCCGCTCTTGCGATCGTTGTCTTCTGCACTCTCATAGATGCCAGGAATATCCTTCCCCTGATATCGCTCTCACGTGTCCGAGCACATCATCGCCCGGTCTACCCTCCCAAGAATCCAGTGCTGCGACGAGCGCTTCGGATGGTTTCGCCGCAGCGCAAAAGCCTTTCCCTTTTGGCTCCCAAGCACTAGGTTCTGGCCACCGGATCAACCCTTTGCCAGTGATTTCCTCCGACATGACCATCAACAACGACGTTGTCGAAGCCATCGGCAACACCCCGCTCATCAAGCTCACGCGCGCCTCGGAGTTGACCGGCTGCACCATCCTGGGCAAGGCCGAGTTCATGAATCCCGGCCAATCGGTGAAGGATCGGGCCGGCAAATGGATGATCCTGGAGGCCGAGAAGCGTGGCGAGCTGAAGCCCGGTGGCCTCGTGGTCGAGGCGACCGCCGGCAATACCGGCATCGGTCTGGCGGTCGTTGCGAGCGCCCGCGGCTACCGCACGCTGATCGTGATCCCGGAGACGCAGAGCCAGGAGAAGAAGGATTTCTTGAAGCTGTGCGGCGCCGAGCTGATCGAGGTGCCGGCCCTGCCCTATGCCAACCCCAACAATTACCAGCATGTCGGCCGCAGGCTCGCCGACGAGCTGCGCAAGACTGAGCCCAATGGCGTGCTGTTCGCAGACCAATGGAACAATCTCGACAACGCCAAGGCGCATTACGAATCCACCGGTCCTGAGATCTGGGAGCAGACCGGCGGCAAGGTCGACGGCTTCGTCTGCTCGGTCGGCAGCGGCGGCACGCTCGCCGGCGTCAGCCGCTATCTCAAAGAGAGGAACAAGAGCATCCGTATCGCCTGCGCCGATCCGCACGGCGCCGGCATGTACGAATATTTCAGGACCGGCGATCCCAAGGCGACACCGGGTGGCTCGATCACCGAGGGCATCGGACTGAACCGCGCGACCGCGATCGTGGAGACCGCCAAGGTCGATGACGCCTATCTCATTCCCGACGCCGAAGCCGTCAGTGCGATCTACGAGCTGCTCCAGCACGAAGGCCTCTGCCTCGGTGGCTCGACCGGCATCAATATCGTCGGCGCGATGCGCCTTGCGAAGCAGCTCGGGCCCGGCAAGACGATCGTCACGGTGCTCTGCGATTCCGGCAGCCGCTACCTGTCGAAGCTGTTCAACGCCGACTTCATGCGCGCCAAGAACCTTCCAGTGCCCGAGTGGCTGGAGAAGCGCAGCAACATCAAACCGCCGTTCGTCTGATAGCGGCGCGGGCGGTCTACGCGACCTCGACGCGTTCCGAGGCTGCCGCACAATAATCGCGCCAGAACTGGCGATAACCCGCTTCGAGCTCACGCGTGTAGATCTCGACATTGCCGGCGGGCGATGCTGCCGGCAACTCCGCGCGCAACTTCGCCAGATGATCAGGCTGCGTCGCCAATTTGCGGCGATCTCGATGTAGCCCTCGGTCAGCTGGACCGAGGACGCCCCTGGGATTCCCCGGGGTCAGCGCAGGATCTGGCTCAAGAAAAGCTTGGTGCGGGCGTGCTGCGGGGCCGCGAAGAACTCGTTCGGCGTGTTGGCCTCGATGATCTGGCCGGCGTCCATGAACACCACGCGGTTGGCGACCTCGCGGGCAAAGCCCATCTCGTGGGTGACGACCAGCATGGTCATGCCCTCCTCGGCGAGATCGACCATGGTGTCGAGCACCTCCTTGACCATTTCGGGGTCGAGCGCCGAGGTCGGCTCGTCGAACAGCATTACCTTCGGGTTCATGGTCAGCGCACGAGCGATCGCGACGCGCTGCTGCTGGCCGCCCGACATCTGGCCGGGAAACTTGTGGGCCTGGTGCGGAATCTTGACACGCTCCAGGAATTTCATGGCGGTCGCCTCGGCATCCCTTTTGGGGATGTTGCGCACCCAGATCGGCGCCAGCGTGCAATTGTCGAGCACCGTGAGATGCGGAAACAGATTAAAGCTCTGAAACACCATGCCGACTTCGCGTCGCACCGCGTCGACATGCTTGAGGTTCGGCCCGAGCTCGATGCCATCGACGACGATCTCGCCCTCCTGGAATTCCTCGAGCGCGTTGATGCAGCGGATCAGCGTCGACTTGCCCGAGCCCGACGGCCCGCAGATCACGATACGCTCGCCCTTGTGGACCTCCAGATCGATGTCGCGCAGGACGTGAAAGTCGCCGTACCATTTGTTGAGGCCGGAAATCTTGACGATGGGGTCGGACATGGTGAGCTCCATCAGTTGCGGCGGTGAGCGTTGAGGCGGTGCTCGACGAACAGCGAATATCGCGACATTCCAAAACAGAAGATGAAGTAGACGATGCCGGCGAAGGCAAAGCCGGTAAACGCGGTCGACGGCGTCGACCATTTCGGATCCGAGAACGAGGCGCGGAGCGAGCCGAGGAGATCGAACAGCGCCACGATCGAGACCAGCGAGGTGTCCTTGAACAGCGAGATGAAGCTGTTGACGAGGTTCGGAATGACATGGCGCAGCGCCTGCGGCAGCACGATCAGCGAGGTCGTCTTCCACCAGGATAGCCCCAGGGCGGCCGCCGCCTCGCCCTGCCCCCCCGGAATCGCGGCCAGCCCGCCGCGGACGTTCTCGGCCTGATAGGCGCCCGTGAACAGCGCAATCCCGATCAGGGCGCGCACGAGCCCGTCGACGGTGAAATTGCCGGGCAGGAACAAAGGCAGCATGTAGGTGGCAAAGAACAGCACGGTGATCAGCGGCACGCCGCGCCAGAACTCGATGAAGGCGATCGAGAATATCCGGATCAGCGGAATGGTGGAGCGGCGGCCGAGCGCCAGCGCGATGCCGATCGGCAGTGAGGTCACAATGCCGGTAACCGAGACCACCAGCGTCACCAGAAGGCCACCCCACAAGTTCGTTGACACGATCGGCAACCCACCACGATCGAGCCCCATCAGCTTGATGACGATCGCGATGCCAATGAAGGTGGCGACACTGGATGCCAGAGCCCGCCCGCCGGTACGAACGCCGCCGCCAAGAAGGAAGGCGATCAAGCAGACAATCACGGCCGTGGTGGCGAAATCGGCCCAAACCGGCTCCCCCGTCCCCTGGACATGATCACGCAGCCAGACGAGCGGAAAGATCAGCCAGTAGATCGCCGTGCCGACCAGCACGATGAGGCTCCCGACGGCCCACAGCAGCGGTGCGACGGCTGACGTCTTGCTGAGATTGAGCATCGCCTGCCCCGCGCCGATGATGCTTTCATCGAACAATTGCAGCAGGCCAGCCGTCCAGCTCAGGCCCAATCCCTTGATGCCGCCGCCGTGCAGCAGGAAGAATGCGACCACCGGAAAGGCGATGAAGAACAGGCCGGCATTCAAACTCTTCGCCGGCAGCCTGGGAATGAGGAGCGGCACCAGCAGCACCACCGCCAAGACGAACGTGAGATTGACCCGCCAGCGCTCGGCCTCGGGATAGAAGCCGTAGATCAGTTGCGGCAGCTTGGCCTGGATGTAGGGCCAGCAGGCGCCGACCGCAAAACCGGCGTTCTCGGTGAGGCAAGCCGTGCGATCCTTGCCGGTCCAGACCGCATCGACCATCAGGAACTTGACGGAGGGAACGATGGTGAACCAGAGCAGCAGGGCGCCCACGATCGTGAGCAGGATGTTGGTCGGCGAGTTGAACAGGCGCGTGCGCAGCACGCCGATGAAGCCCGTGGTCTGGACCGGCGCGGGACGCTCAGCAACCAGGTCCTGACGGACGAAGGCGGACGTCGCCATATCGCTCATGCGCCCAGGCTCCGGCTGACGCGCCAACCGTAGACGCTCATGATCGCGCTGGTGACGAGTGAGATCAGGAGGTAGACGCCCATCGTCATCGCGATGATCTCGATCGCCTGTCCGGTCTGGCTCAGCGAGGTGCCGGCGAATACCGACACCAGGTCAGGATAGCCGATCGCGACGGCAAGCGAAGAATTCTTGGTCAGGTTGAGGTATTGATTGGTCAGCGGCGGCACGATGACGCGCATGGCCTGCGGCACGACGATCAGACGCAGGGTGGTGCCGCGGCTCAGGCCTAGCGAGGACCCCGCCTCCATCTGCCCCTTGTGGACGGACAGGATGCCGGCGCGCACGATCTCGGCGATGAAGGCGGCGGTATAGGTCGATAGCGCCAAGGTCAGCGCCACGAACTCCGGGATGATGCGCGAGCCGCCGGCGAAATTGAACCCTTTGAGCTGCGGCAGCTCGAAGGTGAAGGGCAAACCGAACACCAAGATGGTGGCGAGCGGCAGCCCGAACAGCAGACCCAGCACATAGGGCCAGATCCGGATCATCCGCCCCTCCTGAAACAGCGCGCGCCGCGCGTGGATGCGCAAGGCCAGCGCCGCGACGAAGCCGAGCGCCAGCATCGCCAGGAACGGCTCGAGACCGCTCTGGCCGATCGGGCTGGGAACGACAAGGCCCCGGTTGCTGAGGAAGGCAATGCCGAGCAGCGAAATGCTCTGCCGCGGATTGGGCAACGCCGCCAGCACCGCGAGGTACCAGAACAGGATCTGGAACAGCAGCGGCAGGTTGCGGATGATCTCGACATAGATCTCGCCGACGCGCGACAACAGCCAGTTCGGCGACAGCCGGCATAGCGCGACGATGAAGCCAATCACGGTGGCGAAGACGATGCCGACCACCGAGACCACGAGCGTGTTCAGAAGCCCGACCACGAACACGCGCAGGAACGTGTCCGAGCCGGTGTAGGAGATCAGAGTCTGGTTGACGTCGAAGCCGGCATTGTTCCGGAGGAAGCCGAATCCGGCGGCGATGTGCTGATTTTCGAGGTTGGCGCGGGCGTTGGAGACGATCTCATAGCCGATCCAGCCCAGGATCGCCGCGAAGGCAAACTGGACGGCAATGCCGTTCCAGCCTGCCTTGCCGCCCAGCACGCGCCTGATCTTCAGCGCAATCTGGGGCGGCGGTTTACGGGCCTCGGTGCTCATCCCGCGAGCTGCGGATCAGGATGATCAGCGGATCGGCGGCGCGTACTGGAGACCGCCCTTGTTCCAGAGATTGTTGAGACCGCGGTTGATGGCGAGCGGCGAGCCCGCGCCGACGTTGCGGTCGAACACCTCGCCGTAATTGCCGACGGCCTTCACGATCCGTACCACCCAGTCCTTGGTCAGACCGAGCTGTTCGCCGAAATTGCCGTCGCTGCCGAGCACGCGCTTCAGCTCCGGGCTTTCCAGCTTCGCTTTCTCGTCGACGTTCTTCGAGGTCACGCCGAGCTCTTCGGCTGTGATCATCGCAAACAGCGTCCATTTCACGATGTCGAACCACTGGTCGTCGCCGTGGCGCACCATCGGCCCGAGCGGCTCCTTCGAGATGATTTCGGGGAGCACCATATGGTCGTTGGGATTGGCGAGCTTGAGGCGATTGGCGTACAGGCCCGACTGGTCGGTGGTGAAGACGTCGCAGCGGCCGGCTTCATAGGCCTTGACGGTTTCGTCGTTGGTGCCGAACGCGATCACCTCGTACTTCATGTTGTTGGCTTTGAAATAGTCGGCGAGATTTTGCTCGGTGGTGGTGCCGGTCTGCACGCAGACCGATGCGCTGTTGAGCTCGAGCGCCGAGTTCACCTTGAGCGACTTCTTCACCATGAAGCCCTGCCCGTCATAATAGGTCACGCCGGTGAAGTTGGCGCCGAGCGAGGTGTCGCGCGAGATGGTCCAGGTGGTGTTGCGCGAGAGCACATCGATCTCGCCGGATTGCAGCGCCGTGAAGCGGTCCTTGGCGGACAGCGGCACGTACTTGACCTTGGTCGGATCGTTGAAGATCGCCCCGGCGATGGCGCGGCAGACGTCGACGTCGAGTCCCGTCCAATTGCCCTTGTCGTCCGGCGATGAGAAGCCCGGCAGCCCCTGGCTGACGCCGCAGGACAGCATGCCCCGGTCCTTGACGGTCTTGAGCGTTTGCGCATCGGCGGCCTGGGCCGAGAGGCCAGCGGCGAGAGCAAGAGTGAGAGCCAGGGTTACGCGTTTCATGGGCTTTGGGCCTTTCAAAATCGTCTCAAGGTCGGGAACGTTGTCTTTGGGGTCATCTCTGCCAGGGCTAATCGTACCTAGGCTAGTCTTGCAAGACTCATGCTGGAAAACCTAGCCGAACACCCGCCGATCCCGGGAGGCCATACCTTCGTCCCGCCGAAGAGGCGCCCGCCGTGATGGCTGTGACGCGAAGTCCGTTCAGGCGATGGATCGAAGGTCGCAGCAGGCCCCTCAACATGCGGCGACTGAATAGCACCTGCGCATCACAGAACGACTGGCGTGCCGGGTCAAGGGGTTGACGGGACTCTTCTGTGTTCTGTTATTAATGATGGCGGCCTTTCGGCCAGCCCGGCGGGCGCGACGCGCCGGGCGGAAACGCGGTTTTGAAAGCAGACGCATGGATTCCTCGCACCCCTTCCAGCAGCATGCCGAGACCCGGCTGGTCACCTCCGGCCGCGACACCAAGGCGCAGAGGGGGTTCGTTAATCCGCCTGTGTTTCACGGCTCGACCGTGCTCTATCCGACGGCCGAGGACCTGCACGCCCATCGCGGCGAGTTCACGTATGGCCGCCACGGTTCCCCCACCACCAAGGCGTTCCAGGAGACGCTGATGGCGCTGGAGGGGCCGCAATGCGCCGGCGTCGGCATCGTGCCGTCGGGGCTGTCGGCGATCTCGACCACCCTGCTCTCGGTGCTGAACGCCGGCGACCATCTCCTGGTCTGCGACAACGTCTATCGGCCCTCGCGCAATTTCTGCAACGGCATGCTCACCCGCTATGGCATCGAGACCACCTATTTCGATCCGCTGATCGGCGCCGGGATCGAGAAGCTGTTCAAGCCTAACACCCGCGCGGTGCTGGTGGAGGCGCCAGGCTCGCAGTCGTTCGAAATGCCCGACATCCGCGCCATCGCCGAGGTCGCGCATGGGCGCGACGCGCTCGTCATCGACGACAATACCTGGGCAACACCACTCTATCACCGCTCGCTCGAACAGGGCGTCGACATCAGCATGCAGGCGGCCACAAAATATATCGGCGGCCATTCCGACATCATGTTCGGCACCATCTCCGCCAACGCAAAGACCTGGCCGATGGTCGCCGAAGGCATTCGCCTGCTCGGCGTCTGCGCCGGCCCGGACGACGTGTTCCTGGCGCTACGCGGCCTGCGCACGCTGTCGGTGCGGCTGGCGCAGCATCATCGTTCGGGACTCGACATAGCGCGCTGGCTGGCTAGCCGGCCGGAGGTCGCGCGCGTGCTGCATCCGGCACTCGAAACCGATCCCGGCCATGCGATCTGGAAGCGTGACTTCACCGGCGCGTCCGGCCTGTTCAGTATCGTGCTGAAGCCGGCGCCGCAGAAGGCAGTCGACACCATGCTCGACACCCTCAAGCTGTTCGGCATGGGCTTCTCCTGGGGCGGCTTCGAGAGCCTCGTGATTCCGTTCGACTGCGACAGCTACCGCACCGCGACCAAATGGGCGCCCGGCGGTCCGACGCTGCGTCTGCACATCGGGCTCGAGAGCGTCGATGATCTCAAGGCCGATCTCGATCGCGGCTTCGCTGCCCTGAAAGCGGCAATGTGAGCCTGCTCACAAGCCATCGTGCCGGTGGACGCGCCATCGCGCGCCGGGGAACGTGCACGCGCCGTAAACGTTAACGCCGACGCGCCAACAAATGGTTTGATCCGCCGACGTTTGGCGCTAGCCTCACCAATCGACTCCAATCCGGACACGGAGCATGGGAACGTTGGTTCTGCTCGATCTGATGGGCGGCGTGGCGCTGTTGCTGTGGGGCCTGCACATGGTCCACAGCGGGATCTTGCGCGCCTTCGGTCCCGACCTTCGGCGCCTGCTCGGCAAGGCGTTGAGCAACCGCGTCAGCGCCTTCGCTGCCGGCCTCGCGCTCACCGCCCTGCTCCAGAGCAGCACGGCGACGGCGCTGATCACCAGTTCGTTCGCGGCCGAGGGCCTCGTCAGTCTCGCCGCCGCTCTCGCCATCATGCTCGGTGCCAATGTCGGCACGACGCTGATCGTGCAGGTGCTATCGTTCAACATCGCAGCCGTTGCGCCGGTGCTGTTCGTGCTCGGCCTGGTCGCCTTCCGCTCCGGCCCGCGATCGCGGATCAAGGACATCGGCCGCGTCTGCATCGGCCTCGGCCTGATGCTGCTCTCGCTGCACATCCTGCTCGACACGCTGGCGCCGGCGGAGAACGCGCCCGGCGTGCGCGTCGTGATGTCGGCCATAACGGGCGACCCCATTCTGTGCATCTTCATCGCCGCTCTCGTCACCTGGGCTGTACATTCGAGCGTCGCCAGCGTCCTGTTGATCATGTCGCTGGCCTATTCGCAGTTCATCTCGCCTGCCGCGGCTCTGGCGCTGGTGCTCGGGGCCAATCTCGGCAGCGCCATCAATCCGGTGTTCGAGGGCGCCAGGCGCGACGATCCCGCGAGCTACCGCCTGCCGATCGGCAATCTCATCAACCGCGCGATTGGGATTGCTCTCGTCCTGCCCTTCCTCGGCGCGATCGCCGAGCACATGCACGCCTGGCAGCCCGATCTCGCCAAGCTGACCGCGGCCTTCCACATCGCCTTCAATGTCGGCACCGCCGTCCTCTTCATCGGTCTGCTCGATATCATGTCGCGTCTGTTGACCCGCCTCTTGCCCGATCGCGTCAAGGAGGCCGATCCGGCCCGACCGCGCTATCTCGATGAGACCGCACTGGAGACACCGTCATTGGCGCTGGCCGACGCCGCCCGCGAGACCTTGCGCATGGGCGACTTCGTCGAGGTCATGCTGCGCAAGGTGATGGCCGCGATGATGACCGGCGACCGTGCACTGGTCGACCAGGTCTCGAAGACGGACAATCTCGTCGACGGCCTGGACGAGGCCATCAAGCTCTACGTCACAAAACTCATGCGAGGCAGCCTCGACGAGAGCGAAGGACGGCGCGCGATGGAGATCATCTCCTTCGCCATCAACCTCGAGCATATCGGCGACATCATCGACAAGAGCCTGAGCGAGCTCGCCACCAAGAAGATCAAGCGGCGCTTCCAATTCTCGGCCGAAGGGGCTGAGGAGCTCGCCGCTTTCCACAAGCGCACGATGGATTCGCTGCGGATCGCCTTCGGGGTCTTCATGTCGGGTGACGCCAACGAGGCGCGCAAGCTGCTGGTGGAGAAGACGGCGCTGCGCAACACCGAGCTTGCCGCGGTCGAGCGCCATCTGGACCGGCTGCGGAAGGGCCGCCCCGAGACCATCGAGACCACGTCGCTGCATCTGGACGTGCTGCGTGATCTGCGTCGCATCCACTCGCATATCTGCTCGGTCGCCTACCCCGTGCTGGACGCGGCGGGTGAGCCCTATCGGAGGAGTGCGGCCGAAGCAGCTGCCCTGCCCGCGTCAGGCGCGGCCTCGGCCCTGCCGCGCTAGCGTGTCCCGTCAGCGATCCAGCGTCTTCGAGGCGCTGCCGCGGTTCTTCCAGATCAGCATGATGTTTCTGACGTAGATGATGGTCGCGAGCGACTGTCCGAGGATGATGACGGGTTCGCGCTTCACAACGCCATAGACCAGCGTCATCAGCCCGCCGCCCATCGAGCAGAACCAGAACGCCATCGGCACCACGCTGTTGCCGGCGCGTTCGCTCGCGATCCACTGCACCAGGAAGCGCGCGGTGAAGAATAATTGCGCGACGAGGCCGAACGCGAGCCAGAAATCGAACTTGGCGACGAAGACGTCGTAGAGATAGTTGCTCAGCGCCTGACCGTATTGGATGATCATGCGTTCACCTCGGTCACATCTGGCGTCGGCTTCTTCCGCCGGATCAGCCACCACACGCCTGCGAGATCCATGATGCCGATCCACAGCCGGTCGAAAAAGCCATAATTCGACACGCCGGAGCGGCGCGGCCGATCGATCACGTCGACATAGGCAATGTCATAGCCTTCGCGGCGGACCAGCGCCGGCAGGAAGCGATGCAGCCCGTCGAAATAGGGCAGCATCAGGAAGACGTCGCGCCGGAACGCCTTCAGGCCGCAGCCGGTGTCGCGCGTGCCGTCCTTCAGGATCGCGTTGCGAATGCCGTTGGCCACGCGCGACTGAAATTTCTTGAAGCCGGTGTCCTTGCGCCCGATCCGCTGGCCGGCGGCGAGCCCGACCCGCCCTGCTCCCTTCTCGACTGCCGCGATCAGGTCCGGCAGGAACGCGGGATTATTCTGGCCGTCGCCGTCAAGCGTGGCCACGATCATCCCGCGCGCCGCACGCACGCCACTGCGCACTGCCGCCGACTGGCCGCCCGATCGCGCATGGCGGAGCTGACGCAGATTGTCCCGCTGCTTCATGATGGCGCTGAGCCGCTCGCCGGTCGCATCCGTCGAGCCGTCGTTGACATAGATGATCTCATAGGCCCAGCGGCCATCGAGCGCCGCCGTGATCTCCTCGATCAAGGGCGCGATGTTCTCGGCTTCGTTGCGCACGGGAACGACGATGGATACCGAAGGCTGGGACGTCGACAAATCGAGGCTCGTGGTTGGAATTGGCCTGCCCCGTGGAACCGGCGGTCCGGCAGGCAACCGCTTTTATGGGCCGGATGTCCGACGGGCAACCCTTTTGAGGCGGCCGGAGACCATCCCCGCAATTGGCACGATGGTGCCGTCGGCCCGGATGGCGAAGCCCAGTTTTCGGGCCGCAAACCAGTAGCGGACGACCATGGCACCGACCAGGCCGACCATGGCGCCGGCAACGACATCGCTCGGGTGATGCGCGAGCAGCACCAAGCGGGTCAAGAGGATCACGATCGCGTAAGTGAACATGAATACGCGCAGGCGCGGCCACAATGCCGACACTGCAAACGCCAAGGCGAATGCGGCGACCGCATGGCCCGACGGCAGACTGGCGTAGGCACCCGTGCCCTCGAACGGGACGAAGTTGAACGGATCGGGCTTGCCGCCGACGAACGGACGTCCGCGCCCGATGAGATATTTCAGGATCTCGGCAGCGAACGCCGACACGGCAACCGACAGAAACATGAATTGCAGCCGCGTGCCGAGGCCGAGCAGCAGCGCGCGGCGGGTCCCGTGCAGTGCTGCCGCGACGAAGGCGACGACCACCAGCGCAGCCCCCAGCACACACAGCACATACTCGTCCTTGCCGAAATCGGTGAGGATACGGATCGGCCAGAGGCTTGGCGTGCCGCGCGCCGGCATCAGTTGGATCTCAGTCTGGTCGAGCCCGACCATCAGCACGATGACCAGGGCTGCGCCGGCTGCGCTGAGCCAGAGCGAATGCCGCGCCAGCTTCCGGGCGGCCTCGGCGCGGCGCGAATGCGAGGGCGTGCGCACGAGCTGCGCCAGCGCGCGCCAGGACACGGCGAGCAATTGCGCGGGATAGCCTGCAGGCGGCCCAATGTCGTTCGGGGCCCGCATCTATTCGGTGCCCTCCGAGCGGAAGATCGAGATCGAGATCGCGCGCCCTTGCGAGAAATTGTAGCCTTCGATGCGCGTGCCGACCTTGTAGCGCAGCCCGATCGCCTCGGCGCGCTGCACGAAGCTACGCTCCGAGCGTTGCTCGATCAGAGCGAAGCGACAGCTGCCCTGCCGCAGAAAGTCAGCCGCGCCCGAGCCGTCGGTGAGCAGTGTCTGCGTGCCCGTCAGGAACACCAGGCTCGGCTCGTGATAGCCGGCAGCAGCCGCCTTCGGTCCGACGCAGGTGACGTTGCGAAGCGCGCGCGCGATCTCGATGCTCGGAAACAGCGGGGTCAGCGACGGCAGCACGATTCCGTAGACCGTCACCGCCAACATGAGCGCGGCGACCAGCGCGTTGAGCAGCGAGCGCTCGGCGCGATTGTTGTCGTAGAGCCACCAGGCGAACAGGCCGAAGATCAGCGACGCCGCGATGAAAGGCCAGGCCACGAAGGCCGGCTGGCGCGTCAGCATCACGGCGCCGACCACGGCGATGATCGAGGCGGCCGCGGGGATCGCGAACCACCAGGCCGAGCCGCGCATCAGCCAGGACCGCGACAGCACACGCCGCTCCAGCGCGCCCGCGGTGAGGATCGCGATCGCGGGGTACAGCGGCAGCACGTAATGCGGCAGCTTGGTCAGTACGGCCTCGAACACGATCCAGGACGGGACCAGCCAGGCCAGCAGGAACTGCGCGCCGGGCTCGCGCCTAGCCCGCCACACTGCGGGCGCCGCCATGGCCGCGAGCGGCGCGCCCGGCCAGAACGTGATCCAGAACAGCGCGAGGTAAAGACCGGGCGGCGCGCCATGGGATTCCTGGGCCGCTAACTTGCTCAGCATGTCGCCGCCGACGGAATCGGCGAAGAAGGCCTCGCCCGCGCGCCAGAAGATCGCGACGAACCAGGGCAGCACCAGGACCAGCATCCACATCAGGCCCCAGACCGGGCGCAGCTTCCGCAGCCAGGAGGCGTCGCGGTCCTGGATCGCGAGCGCGACGATGGTGAGGCCCGCGAACATCAGGATCAGCGGGCCCTTGATCAGGATGCCGATGGCGAGCGCGCTCCAGAAGATCGCAGGCCAGCTCCAGGGCGGATGGGTCTCGTCCTCGGCGCGCTGCCATGACAGATAGGCCCGCGCCATCGCGCCCATCGCGGCCACCACGCAGAGCAGCAGCATCGCGTCGGTCTTGGCCAGCCGCGCCTCGACGCCGAGCAGCACAGAGGCGGACATCATCAGCGCCGCCAGCACCGCGGCACGCCGGGTGACGAAGCCGAGTGCGGCCCAATAGGTCATGAGCACGGCGCCGATCGCTCCAAGCAGCGACGGCAGCCGGTAGACCCAGATGCGCAATTCGGCCTTCGGCAGCTTGAGCGCCGCGGCGGTTTCGACCGCGGCCGATTGCAGCCAGTAGATGCCGACCGGCTTCTTGTAGCGGACATCCTCCTGGAAGCGGATGTCGACATAGTCGCCGCTCTCGACCATCTGCTTGGTGGCTTGGGCAAAGCGCGCTTCATCGCGGTCAATAGGCGGGATGGTGAAGAAGCCCGGCAGGAACAGCAGCAGCGCACTCAGCACCAGAAAGCCGACTGCACGGGCGTGACTGGCCGTGACAATATCGAGCATGCGCACGAGCCCGCTGCCCGGATTCACGGGCGCTTTCGGCTCGCGGGGTGCTCCAAAACGGGGGCTCGGGTAGGGCTCGGCCATTGGTTCCGCTTACGCTGAAACCGCCATCGCCACAACCGCTTGAGGCAGGTTCATTGAATTCGAATGACAACTGTGTCCGCGGCGCCCGTCGCATCCATGACGGTGAGTCGCGCAAAGCCCGGACCGGGCGGATCGATCAGGCGCTGGCGACGGCCGTCGATCTCGCCAAGCGCGGTTCCGTTAACCATGACGGTCATGGGCAGAACGCCGCCGGCGACCTTGACCGGCATCGCCGCGCCCTCCCGACCACTCGATCGATCGACGTCGATCCGCGAGCCGTTCAGCGGAAACTGGATGTGTAGCGCCTGCTCGCCGCCGGTGCGTACCAATTCCCCGACGGGACGGAACCGCTTCAGCGGCAGCGGCAACTTGGTGTTGCTGGAGACCAGGGTTCCCCTGGGGGGCTTCGGCAATGGAGCGAGTGTCTTGCCGGTTCGGGCGAAGGCGTCGAACAGGATCGGCGCGGCAGCGACGCGCCCGATCAGGCCGGGAACCGGGGCGCCGTCGGGCCGGCCGACCCAGACGCCGATGGTCATGCGGCCGTCGAACCCGACCGACCAGGCATCGCGATAGCCATAGGAGGTGCCGGTCTTGAAGGCGATCCGGTTGTGGGCGGCGTTCTCGGGCGGCGGTGTGCCCAGAAGCACGTTGCCGACCTGCCAGGCCGCGACCTGATCGAGCAGCCGCAATGGCTCGCGATCATCTCTGTCAGTCATGACCTCGCGCAGCGGCTTGGTGGTGCCGAGCCGGGCGAAACCCGTATAGAGCTGGACGAGGTCCTGGAGCGTGATGCCGACACCGCCGAGACCCATGGCAAGCCCCGGCGCCTCGTCCTTGGGCAACACGAGGTTGCCTCCAGCCTGTCGCAGCCGCGAGGCCAGCCGGCTGGAGCCAACGCGATCGAGTAGCACGATGGCGGGCACGTTCAGCGACAATTGCAGCGCCTTCTTCACGGGCACTGTGCCCTGGAACGTCATATCGAAATTTTCCGGCGCGTAGGAGCCGAAGCGAACCGGCCGGTCGTCGATCAGGCTCTCCGGATGCACGAAGCCATCTTCGAAGGCGAGCCCGTAAATGAAAGGTTTGAGCGTCGAGCCCGGCGAGCGGATGGCGCGAGTCATGTCGACCTGCCCTGCCCGGCTCTCGTCGAAATAATCGGCCGAGCCGACGCGGGCGAGCACGTCGCCGCTCTCATTGTCGACGACGATGATGCCGACCGAGATGTTGGGCCCGAGCGCAATGGCGCGATCACGTGCCAGCGGCTCCAGCACCTTCTGCAAGTTCGCGTCCAGCGTCAGCCTGATGACCGGCGTGTCCTTGACGATCGAAAGCGCGGTGTCGGAGGCATGCGGCGCCAGGATCGGCATCGGCTTGCGCAGCTTCGGAATGGCAACGGCCTTGGCCTGCTTCGCATCCTCCGCGCTGACCTGATGCTCCGAGACCATGCGGTCGAGCACGCGATCACGCGCAATGCGGGCTGTCTCTGGATGCCGATCAAGCCGGCGCATCTCCGGCGATTGCGGGAGTGCGACCAGCAGCGCAGCTTCGGCCAGCGAGAGCCGCTTCGGCTCTTTGCCGAGATACGCGATCGAAGCAGCACGGATGCCTTCGAGATTGCCGCCGTAAGGCGCGAGCGCGAGATAAAGGTCGAGGATCTCGTCCTTGCTCAAGCTCCGCTCGATCTCGATCGCACGAACTATCTGCCGCAGCTTGGCATAGAGCGAGCGCTGCCGCCGCGGCTCCATCAACCGCGCCAGCTGCATGGTGATGGTCGAGCCGCCCGACACGATGTGGCCGCGCGTTGCAAGCTGCAACGCGGCCCGGCCCAGCGCCAGCGGATCGATGCCGTCATGCGCATAGAAGCGCTGGTCCTCATAGGCCAGCAGCAGGTTTAGATAGGTCGGATCGACATTCGTCCTGGCATCGACCGGCAGCCGCCAGCGCCCATCGGCCATGGCATAGGCGCGCAGCAGCTTGCCTTTGCGGTCGACGATGGTGGTCGAGACCTGCCGCGCCTCGTCGAGTGGCAGCGGACCGAGCGAATAGACCCAGGCGACGAACCCGACGATGGCGAGGATGAGTGTGAGTGCGAGGGCTGAGATGATATGCGTTGACGCCTGCCCTGCTCTCCCGCCGTCGTTCCGGGATGGTCCGAAGGACCAGACCCGGAACCTCGAGATTCCGGGTTCGGTGCTGCGCATCGCCCCGGAATGACGAAATACGTTATCGGCTTCGCTCACCTCACCACCTCACTTCGCCGCCCGCACCTCGACGGTGCCCGTCCCGGTGCGGCCGTAGCGCGAGGGATTATACATGTCCTCGACATAGGCCTGCGGCAGCACGTATTTGCCGGGCGAGACCGCACGCACGACATAGGCGACGGTGAACACTGACTTGGAGTCAGAGGCGCGGTCGATAGCCGCGGTGAAGCGGTCGTCGCGGAACTCGGTATGTTCGGGCTCCTCGCCGTCCTCGATCCAGTCCAGCGTACCGCTATCGCCGGACGAGACCAGCTTCGGATTGTCGATCTCGAGGCCCGCCGGCAGATAGTCCGACACCATGATGTGACCGTACTCGGGCTTGGCCTCGGTGATCTTCAGCACCACCGCAAAGCGCTGGTTCTGCTTGACCTTGCTGATATCGGCCGGCTTGCCGTCGAGCGTGAAGTAGTTGCGCTCGATCTTGAAGCCATTCGACGCCGCCGGCTCCGGCGTCACGGGCGAGCCCGACACCGAGACCACCGCCTGCACCGGCGCATCGCCGGTGTTGGTGATCTTCAGCGGCTTGCCCTCCAGCGTCGCGGCTTTGTAGCTGCGATAGAGCGCAGTCTTGACCGGCTGGCCGTCGACTTCCATCGACAGGTTCTCCTTGGCGAGCGCGCGCGCCGCCAATACCAGCCAGGCATTCTCCTGCGTGGAGGTGTAGGGCGTGAGCCCGCGCGCGGTCTCGACCCGCGACACCGCCTGCGTCAGCGTCGCCCTCGGCGCGTTGCCTTCACTGGCGAGCGAGACCAGGGCCGCAGCATCACGGAGCTGCGAACCGTAGTCGGTGCGGCCGAACTCGAGTGCGGGCTTCGGCGCGAGGCTGTCGAGCGCGGCGCCATAGACGCGTTCCGCGCGGTTACGATCGCCGACCAGCGCGAGCGCCGCCGCGAGCTGCGACTTCGCAATCGGCGTCGCAAGGTTGGCGAGCTTGGTGTCGGCGAGATAGCGGAGGTCTCCGATGGGAGCAGCGCCGTTGCGTGCGAGCACGTAGAGGCCATAGGCGAGCTCGCGGCCGCCGTCTTTCTCAGGCTCGTCGGCATTGACGACGGAGTTGCGGATGCGGTCGAGCGCATTCTTGAACAGCACGTCCGGCACCGCAAAGCCCTTCTCGCGGGCGCGGGTCAGGAAGTCCGTCACATAGGCATCCAGCCAGGCATCGTCGCCCCCGGCCGACCACAGGCCGAACGAGCCGTTCGAACCCTGGCGCGCCAACAGCCGCTCGATGGCGTCGCGGATGCGCTGGTCGACCTCGCTGTCCATGGCGAGGTGCGCCCCGGCGGCGAGGTCATTGACGTAGAGCAACGGCATCGCGCGGCTCGTGATCTGCTCCGAGCAGCCATAGGGGTAGCGGTCGAGCGCTTTCAGGATCGTCGCCGCATCGAGCGCCGTCGACAAGCTGGCCGACACCGAGACGCTGCCGGTGCCCGGCACGAGATCGGAGAACATATCCGCGGTCAGCGTCAGGCTTTCGCCCTTCGCCAGCGTGCGGATCGAGCGCCGCGCCAACACCTGCGTCGCCGCCTTGACGTCGAGCGCATAGTGGCGCGCGAGCATAAGGCCGTTCGGTCCCTTGATGTCGACGTCGAGCGTCGCCTGCCCCGCGGCCGTTGCATCGATCGCCATCGAGAACGCGTTGCGCTGCTTGGCGGCAAGCTTGACCGTGGTGGCGGGATTGCCAGTCATCTTCACCGGACCGCCCGCCTTCACGTTGATGACATAGTCGCCGGCCTGGCCCTCGACATTGTCGATCTCCAGATTCACCGTGCCGCGATCACCATTGAGCAGGAACCGCGGCAGGGTCGTCGTCAGCACCACGGGATCGCGGATCACGACATCGGTGTTGGCGCGACCAAGTTTCGTGGCGGTCCACGCCACCGCCATCACGCGCGCGGTGCCGGCGAACTCCGGAATGTCGAAGCTCACTTCTGCGGTGCCGTCAGCGCCGACCGTGACGATGCCTGAATACAGGGCCAACGGTTTTTGCGTGGGCGGCGAGCCCTGGAGCTCGCCCGCACCGGCGTCGCCGCCGGACTTGATCTGGCCGCGGGTGCCCGACATGCCATCGATGAGTTGCCCGTAGAGATCGCGGATCTCGGCGCTGAGGCGACGCTGGCCGAGATAGTAATCATCCGGCGCCGGCGGTTTGTAATTGGTGAGGTTGAGGATGCCGACATCGACTGCGGCGATGACGACCTTGGCGTCCTCGCCCGGATTGAGCCCGTCGAGCTTGACCGGGATTTTCAGCGTCGAGTTCGGCCGGATCAGCGCCGGCGGCGTCAGCTTCACTTGCAGCGTGCGAGTCTGCTTGTCGATTCCGAACCATTTCAGGCCGATCGCCCGGCCCGGCATGCGCTGGGCGGCCGCATCGAGCGGACGGCGCAGCGTCGCCACGACGTAGGCGCCGGTGCCCCAGTCCTTGCCGATCGGAAGCTTGACCTGCGCGGTGCCTTCCTTGACGTCGATGGTCTGCGTCGTCAGCAGGCGATCGCCGAGCACGTTGATGGTCAGCTTGCCGGCGCTGCGCACATTGACCGACACCGTCATGGTGTCGCCGGAGGCGTATTGCGGCTTGTCGATCGAGGTCTCCAACAGGTCCGGCGTGTCGGCGCTGCCATCGGAGTACCAGCCGACGTCGAACTGCACGGAGGTCACCGGGCCGTCAGCGTCGTTCGACTTCACATCGAGCCGATAGCGGCCGGGCTGGGGGGTCAGCGAAATCCGCGACGGCTTATCGGCGGCGATCACGACATCGCCGTCGGCGACGCGCGAGGTCGACTTGACCGGCTCGTACTCCCAGTAATTATTCTGGCGATACCACTGATAGCGCGACTCCATCTTCAGGAGCTCGTAGCGGAGGCCGTCGCGGTGGAGCGTCTTGCCCTCGGGCGAGACGAACACGACGTCGAACTCGGCCTTGTCGCCCTCGGCGACGTTCTTGTCGCCGAACAGCGGCTTGATGCCGATCATGGCGGCCGCCGGCGCGATCGGCAGCACCAGCTTACGCTCGACGGCGCGACCGCCGGTCTCGACCATGCGGACGAAGATCTGCGCCTCCTGCGGCCGGGTCGAGGTCGGCTGCTTGTCCAGCGTCACCGGGAAGGTCGCAACGCCATTGGCGTCGGCCTCGGGCAGGTTCTCCAGCGGCGTGCGCTCGTTCGAGGTGGTCTCCTCGTCGGCGACGCCGAACTGGTAGCCGGCAAAGCCCGGACGCTCGCTCGCAGGCGCGACCAGCATGTCGCCTTCGAGCTGAAGGCCCGAGGCCGGCGCGCCATAAAGGAAATGACCGTCCGCCTTCAGCTCCACTGGAGCATTAGCTTTGATCAGCTTGTCCTTGGCGGACAAGTCGAATTCGATCCGATCGGGGACGTAATCCTCGACCATGAAGGTGGTCTCGCCGACCGAGGCGCCCTTCGGATCGGTGAAGGCGCGCGCCCGCCAGGTCCCGGTCGGGACGGCCGAGTTGAGCGGCACGGCCAGCGTGCGGCCGCCGGCGCCCTGGTCGGACAGCACGGCGCGGCGGAATCCGACGCCGTCGGGACGCTCGATCACCAGCGTGAGCGGCCCGCCGGTCACGGCATTGCCCTGCCCGTCGCGCAAGAGCGCAGTGAGATAGACGGTTTCGCTGGAACGGTAGACGCCACGCTCGGCATAGACGAAGGCGTCGGCGCCGGCCGGGACTGCGCGCCCCGAGACGCCGCGGTCGGAAAGGTCGAAGGCGCTCGTCTTGAGGCTGAGGAAGGCATAATCGGCGTTATCGCCAGTTACGGTCAGCAGCGCCGGCGACAGCCCGCCCTCACCGCGCGCGAGCCCCGCCTCAAACAGCACGTGGCCGCTGTCGTCAGTCTTGCGGGTAGCCAAGATCTCGTTGTTGCGGGCAACCAGCCGCACCTCGGCCTTGCCGACCGGATCGGTCGAGGCCAGCGAGTTGACGAAGACGTGGATGCCGTCGTTGCCGGAATAGGCCGACACGCCGAGATCGGAGACGATGAACCATTGCGTCGCGAGCTGGTAATCATCGTCGGAGCCTGGCCCCTTGGCCGCGGCAGTCATGACGTACACGCCAGGCTGAAGCTCGCCGAGCGCCTGATCGACTGGGAATGCGGTGGTGACGTCCTGGTTCAGCGTCGTCGCGGTCGCTAGCTCGCCGGACCAGACCTTGACACCGCGCTCGTCGCCGAGATCGGTGAGCTGATATTTCGACAACGTCTTCTGGAAGTCGCTGTCGACGACCGTGTTGATCAGGTTGCGGTCGCCGATCCGGAACACGTTGATGCTGACGGCGGGCGTGTTGACGCTGACCACGGGAATGCCGCGCTGGCCGGTCCTCGGCAGTACATAGGCGCGGCTGGTGAAGCGCACGAAGGGTTTGCGGTCGCGCACATAGACATTAAATTCCGCCGATTTCGGCAGGCCCTCCTTCACGGCCGAGGGCAGCCCGGCGCGCAGGTTGATGTTGTAGCGCTCGCCATGCTTCAGACCGTCGACGCAGAGCTGCTTACCCTCGGCCGACAGCGCCGGCTTGTCGGTGCCGGCCAACGCCAGGAACGGCGCGAAGTCGGTCCGCTTGGCCAGCTCTTCCGAGAACTGGAAGCAGGCGCGCGGGCTCGCCGAATCCGAGTCCACGGTATAGTCGAGCAGCCGAAAACCATGCTCGTCGCGCAGCTTTTCATACAGGCCGCGGACGTCGGCGACCTCGCGCATGTCCAGCGACAGCCGCATCGCATCCAGCGCCGGCCGCCACAGCTTGCGTTCGGCCAGCGACTTGCCGAGCGCGGCGAGCGCGTCGGCCTCCTCGCCCGGATTGCCGGCGCGCATATAGGCGATATAGGCGGCGGTCGAGGCACGCTCCCAGAGGAACGTCTGCTCGCTCGAGCTCTTCGGGGAGATCTGGAAGATGATCTTGGCGAGCCGCAGCCAGTTGCCGGCATCCTCCGGCGTGGTCGCCGCAATCTGCCCGAGCACGGAAAGGCCGGTGCGATGGTCGTTGCGCCGGAAGGCGGCGTCGGCGTCGGTGCGCAGCGTCGCAATGGACTTGGCGACCGGTCCCGCCTCGCTCTTGATCTGGGCTTCCAGCTTGATCGCGGAATCGCCAAGATCGTCGCGCTTGAACGCCTTGTCGGCTCCTTGCGCTGCGCCAAGGCCGAGCGCCAGCGTGGCGCAGAGTGTGACGGCGCGGATCAGACCGATCATGAGGGACTCCCGGAAATCGCGGACGAGCGCCGCGGCGGCAAATGAAGTGCGCGGAAAGGTGACGGACTCAAGGCGATGGAACCAAAGGTGCAAATCGTCGCATTCGCCATCCGGAGATGTGATCCATCGTCCGTCGCGCTGCCGCTCGACCCGGCACCCTGACACGCCACCGTTCCGCTTTGTCGCCGCTCTGAGGAAAACGGTTCGGTTCAGACTTGGCGAAACGCCAGATTTTTCCTATTGGCATGGAGGTGAACAGCCGGCCCCCAAAACCGGGGCGGCTGAAGACGGTCCCGTAGCTCAACTGGATAGAGTAGCGGATTTCTACTCCGCGGGTTGCAGGTTCGAGTCCTGCCGGGATCGCCAAATTTGCAGGCCGAAAAGCCAAGCAGAACCAAGGCTTAGTAGCACCGTGAAATT
>NZ_JADPKL010000007.1:105527-142644 GCF_023073935.1 Bradyrhizobium sp. 147
GCCGATTGGCAAGTATTTGGACGGCCGCAAGAATTCCGGCCCTGGCTAAAAGCTTTCTACTCCGCGGGTTGCAGGTTCGAGTCCTGCCGGGATCGCCAACCGACGCTAAAAGGGGCTAGTCTAGATCGGCCACCCGCGGCGCCGCAGCCGCGTTCATCTTCCAACCTCGGCCTGATGCGCCCGCCACCACGACGCAATGGCCGCGGCCAGATCATTCCAGAGCTCCGTCGGAAGATCGGGAATGGCCACCCGGACGCTATACTGGTCCGTGGTGGCATCGTGAAACCACTCGGTCGCGGCGAAGTCGAAACCGAAGCTGCCGGCGTGACGGATGGGAAAACCCTCTCGGCGCAGTTCGTTGCTCATGTCTTCGGCGGCCCACCGCGCGCTCGCCTCGTCGAGCGGACGCCTGCTCCGAAGCGTGACGTAGAGGCCGTGGGTGAAATGGAGCTCGGCTGACAGCGCCGGGAGCCGTGCGGCAAAATATCGGGCCGTGCTTCGTCCGTTGCGCAAGATCGCCGCAACGCGCCTTTTCGTCAGAGCCCAGTAGGTTGCACTGCCCGCAAAGGGCGGGAAGTGCGCCGGCAACGCCGCGCCGCCGAGCAGCCGTACCGCGTTACGCGTTGCGGCGGCGAGCCCTTTGCAGTCAAGGCGCCCTGCCCGCCGCTCGTGCTCCTTGCCATAGACGAAAACCGCCGAGCCGAGTCGGCCATATTCCGCTCCGAGCGAATCGAGCTTGTTGTGGCTTCGCACCAGCACCAGCGGAATTCCGTATCGCCGGGCCCATCGCAGCACGCGTCTGATCCGCACGGATCTGCCGGCGAAACAGGTCGTGTCGAAGACCAGGAGATCGAGCCCCGAGCCGTCACTGCGGAGCGCCGCCTCGAAAGCGCCGGCAAAGGAGCAGGAATCGAGCAACAGAATTTGCGGAGAATTCCCCCGGGCAAACGCATCGCCCAGCGGCGGCTTCAAGCCGACGAGTTGCAGGTGCGGGACAAAGCTCCGGATCAGCTCCAGCGTTTCGCCGTAGGTGCTCGGGAGCACCAGGATGTCAGCCTTGTCGATGATCTGTGCGGAAGCAAGGAGCACAGCGGAGATCGCGGCCATGCCTGACGCGGTATAGATCGTCTCGCTCGTGCAGCCGCACGCGAGCTCATAGAACGAAGGACCGCGTACGCTAAGATCGGCCCGCTGGTAGTCATAACTGAACTGGAACGGCCCGCTGGCGGGATCGGCCGTGTGCGACCAGGCCGTCTCCGTCGCCTTCCACTCATGCAGCTCATGCTCCGCTCTCAGCGCCGCAGTGATCTGGAATTTGGACCTGACGACTTCGTCGACGGATCGCGGACGTGCCAAATCGAGCCGGTTTCTCAGACAATCATTCAATAGCCTGAGTTCCTGATGCTTTCGTTCCAGATAGGCTTCAAGCGTCTCCATGCGGATCTTGGATATGTGCCATCCGCAATTCAACGTCTGCGCCCTGCGTTGGGTTCAGTATCTGCCCGCGCGGCCTGCAACGAAGGCCGCTCTTCGCAGTTAACGACTGTGCAAGGAGGACCATATGGCTGATATCAGAGAGCACATGAAGATCATCGGCAAGGACGGCGCCCATGTCGGCACCGTCGACCGCGTCGAGGGCAACCGCATCAAGCTGACCCGGAAGGACAGTCCCGAAGGTCACAAGGACCATCATCACTACATCGACACGAAATATGTCGGCGCCGTCGAAGGCGATGTCGTCAAGCTGTCGGTGAACGCCGACGCCGTGCCGAAGACGGAAGCGGCATAACACAGCAAGCCCCTTCGGGGGCTTTTTCCGTGTTCACGGACCCGTTTCGGGGTTCGCCGATTCGTGTCGAGCGCAACATCGCTAAGCAGCAAACTTCGCAAATCTGTCGCACTTCAAGAAAGCGTGCGCAGGCCTGTCCAGCGGACAGCAGAGCCCTACCTATCCGGCATGCAAAAGAGCTGTCGAAGGTTATTGCGATGCCGCCATCCGATTGGACAAGAATCGCCATCACATCCGGAGTTGCCGCCACCGCCATGGCATTTTTGGCGATCGACGCTGCCGTGGACGTGAGCCCGAGCGGAATCGCGAAGCGCCTCGAAGTTGTGCAAGCTTCTCTGACGGATGTCGCGGTTGGTCACCATCAACTGGCCTTCGCCGTCCGAGCCTGGGCGCGTGGAGGCGACCAGACGCACCCGGCCGCGTATCGATCATGCATCCAGCGTCACGAGCAGAGGCCGCAGCCGGTAGGCATCGATCGCGGCGTTTGACAGTAGCAGTCTGCGCCGCTCGCCGCGCAGCATCATGCGGTCGATCCTGTTCAGGATGAAGCGGGCTGAATCCTTGGGTTCACCGGTTAGCAGACCGGATTGGTCGAGATATCTCCAGGCGATCTCGAAGGACTGTGCGCGCAATTCGGGGCCGGTCATGGCCGCCAACGCTGCTGCGGATCGAATGTTCCGAGATCTGAGCCGAGGTGGACCGCGCAAGCCGGCGGGCGACGGCGCGATAAATTTCTGCGCGTCATGGAACGAGATCACCACCGGCACGTTGCATCTGACGAAACAGGTGGTGCCGACCTACCAGCCCCGGTCGGCTTTGAAGAACCCCGGAAGAACCCCGTGCTTGTCCCCCGAGCACGGGGTTTTTCTTGCCACGGAAGGGGCTGTCGGCGGGAATGCGGCTAATCCGTCCGCTCCTCACGCCGGTCGCGGGCGAGCTGATGCCAAGCCAGGGCCAGCTGGATCAGGCGCTGCCGATCAGCGCCTTCGGACGCAGCGGCCCGCTTCATCGCGGCCTCGGCCTCGTGCTGTGGATCGTACTTGCTGCACATGTTGCCGACCGTATAACCGGCCGATCTGGACAAGCGCATGGCAATTTCGTCCGTATCATTGCAGAGAAACGCCGGCGTCTGGCGGAATTGTCACGTGAGACTCCGGAGATCGCTTCGACGCATGCAGGCATCGTGACGCCAGGGCCGAGATTCATTCAGACTGGTGTGTAATTCATGGTCTGTGAATTGCCTCACAGGCTGCGGACGGCATCTCCGATAAACACCACTTGGCGCTCCCTGGGCGCGAGCGCTTGCACCAGCGCAGAGGGCAGGATGGTCCGGTCATGACACACAAAGCAGCAGCCGAGGTGGTCGTCCCGACCCAACGACAAGGGTCCGCCCTGCTCGGCATCGCCTATCTCGGCACCATCACCATCTTAATGCTGGCCTGGATCGGCGGTCTGGTCTGGGCCGCGATGGCGTTCTTCAACTGGCTGGTATCTTGAAGCGCAAAGGCGATTTGGTCCGCCCGCTTGGGGGGCCGCCGCCGATGGTGCGCTAGAAAGATAATGCAGCACCTGCGAGAGCACGATCATGGCCCACAACGCCATTGCTGATCTGGATGGAATCCAGCATGAGCTACACCCCGCGAATCGTCCCGACATTTCTTTCGAGACTTGCGTGAGTGGCAGCGAGCGCCAGCGCTGGATTTCATGCCATCGCGGGGCGCCAGACGAAAGAGGCGGGCCAGAAGCCCGCCTCTTTGCTTCAAATCCGGCTGGGAAAACTCAGTAGCATGCGCGGGGATCGGCCTGCACATACTGACCGTTGGGATAGCGGTAGTAGCAAACGCCCTGAGCCAGATAGTAGCCGGGTTGCGAGGCGGCCGTAGCGCCGGCGATCGCGCCGGTCGCCCCGCCGAGAACCGCGCCTGCGGCAGCCCCCGTTGCGTTGCCGGAGAGCAGGCCGCCCAGCACGCCACCGACGATGGCGCCGCCCAGCGCGCTTGCACCGGGATCGGCTGGCGGCGGAGGCGGAGGCGCGTACGCCACCGGCGGCGGCGCGTAAGCCACCGGCACGTCGTCGATATACTCCTCGGAGATGTAGGCCGGCGGTCCGGCCATGCGCTGCGGATAATAATACCAGACGCCGCGGACATCCCACCACCAGCCGGAGCGGCCGTTGCGGACCTCGTGGCGCCAGCGTCCGCCCTCCCAGGCGCGGTTGCCGCGATAAGCGTGACCGCCCCAATCGCGCGCCGGTGCGGGGCCGCGGGCATAATTGCGCCCGGGCGGGCCGCCGGCATTGTGCGAGCCGGGACCTGCATGAGGCTGATCGGAAGGCTGCGGCGCGAGGCGGGCCGCCTGCTGCGGCGGAGGCCCCCTGCGCATGGTCTGATTGTCCTGGGGCGGCGCGCCGGCTCGCGACCCTGCCGGCTGTTGGCCGGCCTCCTTCGGCGGTCTGGCCTCCTGCGCCTGCGCCGACAGCGCGAGCAACGACATGGCCGAAACCAAGGGAATGATGACCTTCATGCGGCTGGACGCACTCATGCGTGTTTGACCCCCTACTCTCTCGATTGCCGTGCTCAATTGCCGTGGTTCCTGGCGCGATAGACGATTCTCTCACGCCGAGCTGATGCCGGCTGACATAACTGACCTGCTTGATCGGCCAAGTCCCGTTAAAAATGATTAAGATCAGAGCAATTTGTGGCCCGAAATGCTGCAGCGCTGCGCGCCGGACCGCTCCTAGCGCGCCGGCTCGATCACGTTGCAGTTGCTCCGCCCTGACATCAGGCAGTCCTGCATCTTGCTGGCGGCCGTGAGATCACGCGCGAGCCACCAGCCGACGCCCAGGATTACGATCGCAATAATCAAGCCGGCGACCGCGCCGCGGCGGTTGTCGCCCGATGGGGACTTTTGGGAGGATTTGGGCTTCGGGCCCGATTCGGGCTTGGACATGGCTACCAGACTCGGTCGGCAAGGCGCCTTTAGCACCTCTGCGACGTGGCGTCACATCCCGATCGTCCGGTCCAGTTCAGCCCCGGGTCGGCCGGATTGCATCCTTGCGCGAGGTCTCAACCGCCGGCGTCGTCCGCGGTGCACAGGTGGTGAGCACGAATGCGGTCCGGGTGCACTCCCAATCGGTGCCCAACACGGCGCTCTCGATCGGCTGCGGACGAGCTAGCAGCAACGCGGCACCGGCCAGCGCCGCCACCACGAAGGCAGCTCCGAGCGCCTTCAGGCTCAGTCGGAAGATCGTCATGCCCGTGCTCCGTCTCGTTGGGGCGGACGCTAGGCGCCGCTCCGCGTGCTCCCTTATGAGGGACATCACAATTCGGCAGTTTTTCCGGGCTACGAGAGCTCGTCGGGAGGCGATTTTTCGTTGACCTGATCGGCTGCGATTTGGGTGGCGTTGCGACGCGCGTCGATGTACACGCATGTGCGTCGCGTGGCGCCTGCTATGCCCAGCCGACGTACCAACAGGCAGTGATGTAGGATCGAAAGCGAGGAAGACAAGGCTGGTCGATGAGTGGATTCAGGGAACCCGGTTTCGCAGACCGTCAGAAGGCGGCGCAGGACGCACGCAAAAATCTTTTGAACAAATTCAAATCCCAACCCGGGCCGGATGATCCCGCGGTTGCGGCGAAGCGTGCCGAGCGCGAGGCTCTCGCAGCGAAGCGCGCCGAGGCAAAGGCCGCGCGCGAGGCGGAGAAGGCTGAGCAGAGGCGCCGCGAGGAAGAGGCGAAGGCAGCCGAGGCCGCGCGGATTGCACGCGAGGCTCAGGAAGCCGCCGAAAGGATGGCTGCGCTCGAGGCCGAGCAGAAGGCAAAGCGCGACGCCCGCTACGCGGCCCGCAAGTCCAAGCGGAAGTAGCGTTCAAACCAAATTGAACTGAGGCACGCCTCAGTTCACTTCTCCCATCGAGATGGCCCACCGGAGCGCGCGAATCCGCCGCCCCGATGGTCGATTGCGGAGGGCATCCGAAGCGCGCCTTCGCCTCGGCGAGGCGCTTCGCGACGACCGCGGATGATCAATTCTTCTTCATCATCCCGTCGTCTTTCTTCATGCCGTCTTTCGACATGTGATCCTTCTTCATGCCCTCGTCCTTGGACATGGTATTCTTCTTCGTGCCGTCCTTGGACATGGTGTCCTTCTTCATCATGCCCTCGTCCTTGCCGATCTTGTCCTGAGCAAAGGCGGCAGGCATCAGCGCGAGGCCGAGCGACAGAGCGGCAGCCGAAACGCCGAGCACGATGCGGGTGCGAATGGTCATGAGCAGTCTTCCCTTCGAGATGGTGTTTGTCAGCGACGGATGCCGCTTTCCTGTCGACGGAGTGCCACGTGGTGTTGTTACGCGCCGGCCGATAAATTTCTGCGGGCCCGCTGCCGTCCTTCGTCTGGCGTAGTCCCACGCAGATCGGAAGTGTGCAGCGCAGCACGACCGGCACTTGCCGCGGCATTCGGTCTCGAACTATCAGATGAGAGATCATCGGGTGTAAGACCGGCTAGGATGGGCCTATGCGCCGGGCTCGAAAACCCGGACCCAAATTCACGCCAAACAAGAACCGTGCAAAGAACCGCCCAAGGGGATCACACCATGCTCACGCGCCGTCATCTGCTCGCGACCGCCGTCGCCGCACCCGCCATTCTTCGCTTCGGCACCGGGACGGCGCAGGCCGCCACCACGCTGAAGATCTCGCACCAGTTCCCAGGTGGCACCATCGACAAAGGCGATTTCCGCGACCGGCTCTGCCGCATGTTCGCTGCCGAAGTCGCCAAGCGCAGCAATGGCGACATCGCCGCTGAAATCTATCCGAACTCCTCGCTCATCAAGACCAACGCGCAGTTCTCCGCGATGCGCAAGGGCGCGCTCGATATCAGTCTCTATCCGATGCCCTATGCCGGCGGCGAGCTGCCGGAGACCAATATCGGCCTGATGCCCGGCCTCGTGACCACCTACGACCAGGGCTTGCGCTGGAAGAAGGAACCAGTCGGAAAGGCGCTGTCCGACTTCCTCGCCGACAAGGGCATCATTCTGCTCACCTGGGTCTGGCAGGCCGGCGGCGTCGCCAGCCGCTCCAAGCCGATCGTCGCGCCTGAAGACGCCAAGGGCCTGAAGGTACGCGGCGGCTCGCGCGAGATGGACATGGTGCTCCAGACCGCCGGTGCCTCGGTGCTATCGGTGCCGTCGAACGAAATCTACGCGGCGATGCAGACCGGCGCCTGCGATGCCGGCATCACCTCGTCCACCAGCCTGATCTCGTTCCGTCTCGAAGAGGTCGCGAAATCGCTGACATCAGGGGCCGGCACCTCCTATTGGTTCATGCTCGAGCCGCTGATGATGTCGAAGGCAATCTTCGACAAGCTGCCGAAGAACCATCAGGACATCCTGCTAGCGGTCGGCACCGAGCTCGAAGCCTTCGGCCGCAAGGGCGCGCAGGACGACGACGTCGAGGTCGCCAAGGTCTACGAGAAAGCCGGCGCCAAGGTCTCGGTGCTCGACGCCGCGACAGTCGGCAAGTGGCGCGACATCGCCCGCGACACCGCCTGGAAGGACTACAGCGCCAAGACCGCAACCGCTGCGAACCTGCTCAAGCTCGCCACCGACGTCGCGGCATGAGCCACGGTCCGCTTCCGGATCGTGATGACCTGCCGAACGCTGCCGCAAGGACAGGCCTTGCGGCGGCGATCGATCGTGGCCTCGCAGTCCTCAACAGCATCATCGTCGTGTTCGCCGCGATCGCGCTGGTCGCGGCCTGTACGATCCTGAGCTACAGCGTGCTCAGCCGCGCGCTGTTCAAGGCCGCCAATTACTGGCAGGACGAGGCCGCCGTGTTCCTGCTGGTCGGCGCCACCTTCATGACGGCGGCCTATGTGCAGCAGAACCGCGGCCACATCGGCATCGAGGCCTTCGTCGGTCTGCTCTCGCCGTTCGCGAACAAGGTCCGACTCTGGCTGGTCGACGCCGCAACGTTCTTGTTCTGCGCCTTCTTCACCTGGAAGTCCTGGACCCTGGCCCATGAAGCCTATGTCGACGGCCAGGTCTCGAACTCGATGTGGTCGCCGCCCCTCGCCATTCCTTATTCGCTGATGGCACTCGGCATGAGCCTGCTCTGCATCCAGATCCTCGTGCAGCTTGCGCTGCCCTTCACCGGAGCCCGGCGGCCATGAGCGTCTTTGGTATCGGCCTCGCCTATGGCATCGCGACGCTGCTCGTGATGTTTTCGGGCATGCCGATTGCGTTCGCGCTTGGCGCAGTCGCAGTCGTGTTCATGGGCATCTACATGCCCGCCGCTTCGCTCGATACGGTGACGCAGAACGTCTACGAGGAAATGGCCTCGATCACGCTCTTGTCGATCCCGCTCTTCATCCTCAAGGGTGCCGCGATCGGCAAGTCGCGCGCCGGCCAGGATCTCTATTCGGCGCTGCATGCCTGGCTGCATCGGGTGCCGGGCGGCCTCGGTGTTGCCAACGTCTTCGCCTGCGCGCTGTTTGCGGCGATGGCGGGCTCCTCGCCCGCGACCTGCTCGGCGATCGGTTCGGCCGGCATTCCCGAGATGCGCAAACGCGGCTATTCCGGCGGCTTTGCTGCCGGCATCATCGCTGCCGGCGGCACGCTCGGCATTCTGCTGCCGCCCTCGATCACCATGATCCTGTTCGCCGTCGCCGCCGAAAAGTCGCTCGGGCGGCTGTTCCTCGCCGGCATCGGGCCCGGCCTCTTGCTGGTCTCGCTGTTCGGCGCCTATGCCGTGATCCGCTTCCGCCAGGAATATGCCGCCGCCGAAGCGATCTACAAGAACGGCGGCGCGGAAGCTGCGATCCTGCAGCGCGACGAGTATACGCTCGCCGAACGCTTCAGCGTGCTGCCGCGGGTGATCCCCTTCGTGCTGCTGCTCACGGGCGTCATGATCGCGCTCTATGGCGGCTACGCCACGCCGTCGGAAACCGCCGGTCTCGGCGGCCTCTTGGCGCTGGCGCTGATCGCAGCGATCTACAGCGTGTGGCGGCCGAGCGATCTCGCTCCGATCATGCGGTCGACGATCCGGGAATCGACCATGCTGATGATGATCATCGGCATGTCGCTGCTCTATTCCTACGTGATGAGCTATCTGCACATCTCGCAATCGGTCGCCGAATCGATCGTCGCGATGCACCTGCCGCGCTGGGAGCTGCTGTTCGCGATCCTCGTCATGGTCGTGGTGCTCGGCTTCTTCCTGCCGCCGGTCTCGATCATCCTGATGACGGCGCCGATCATCCTGCCGCCGCTCCGCGCCGCCAATTTCGACATCATCTGGTTCGGCGTGGTCATGACCATCGTGATGGAGATGGGCCTGATCCACCCGCCGGTTGGCCTCAACATCTTCGTCATCCGCAACGTCGCGCCCGACATCCCCTTGCGCGAGGTGATCTGGGGCACGCTGCCCTTCGTGCTGCTGATGATGCTCGCAGTGCTGCTGCTGTGCCTCGTGCCGGAGATCTCGACCTGGCTGCCGGATCTCGTGATGGGGCCGGACGGGAGCAGGTAGAGGGAACCGAACTGCCGTCGGGCGGGCAAAGCGACTTGTCCGCCGTAGCTCGAAGAGCGAAGGCGGAAGCATGCCCACCACTTCTGTCGCGATCATGGACAGATCGTGGGCACGGCGCTGCGCGCTTTGCCTCGCCTTACGATTTCTCCTTCCGCCGTGACTTCGGCGCGATCGCGCTGCCGGCCACCACCTGCAACAGATCCTTACGCACGGCTTCGATGTGCCGCTCGAGGAAGCGGCAGGCCTCATCGACCTTCCGTGCGCGGCAGAGCGCGATCAGATGGGCGTGCTCCTTCTCGGCGATCCCCATCGCCTTGGTGTTGGAGAGCTGCAAGCGGGTGTAGCGGTCGCTGGTCTGGAGCAGTGACAGCACGATGGCTCTTGTGCGCGGCTGCGGCGCATGAACGTAGAGTGCCATGTGGAAGTCGGCATTGAGCTGCCCCCATTCGCTGACGTTGCGCGCCTTGATCGCCTTCTCAAAGCTCTTGTGGATGTCGTCGAGCCCGTCGAAATCATCAACGGTGAAACGTGGCGCCGACTGCGCCAGCAATCTCGGCTCCAGGATGCGGCGCAAATCGAACACGTCGTTGATCTCGTCCAGCGACAGCTCGGAGACGATGGCGCCCTTCTGCGGCACGATGCGCACCAGCCCTTCCGCCTCCAGCTGAAACAGCGCCTCCCGCACCGGGATGCGGCTGACGCCATAAGCCTCGCCAAGCGCATCTTGGCGCAGCTGCGATCCCGCCGGATAGGTGTCGTCGAGGATCGCCTGCCTGAGCTGGTCGACGATCGCAGCCGACAGCGTGCGATGCTTCAGAGGCTGTTTCATCTGACCTTCTGTCTTCCTTCGCGATTCATCCGGCCGAAGCGGTCCCTCTCTTGCATGTTGAAGGCTTCAGCGAAAGCTAGAGTCCAGCAAAAGCCAGTGCCCAGCAAAAGCGCGTCCTGCCGCCGAAGTGACCGCAATCTCCGTTTGACAGCGCAAATGTATAAATTATACATTTGGCGATAGCACGACAAATCTCGAGGTTGGGGCCTCCATGATCGAACAGACGATGCTGGCCACGCGCGCATTCAGTGTTCGACGCATGATCGTCCGCGCGTCCAGCGCCCTGCTCGCGGTCGAGCGCCTCGCGCTGATGGGCCTCATGTACCTGCTCACCGGATTGATCCTGGTGAACGTCGTCACCCGGTACTCGCATTTCCCGATCTACTGGATCGACGAATCCGCCGTCTATTGCGTGGTCTGGCTGACCTTCATCGGTGCCTCCGCAATGACCCGGCTGCGGCTCGATTTCGCGGTGACCATGCTGACGGAGCGTCTTTCGGCGCCGCACCAGAAGCTCGCCAAAGTGATCTCGACCGGCCTCGTGGTCGTGTTCGGCGCCGCACTGATCGTCACCTGCGTGCTTTGGATGGACCCGATTGGTCTCGCCCGCGCCGGCTTCGACGGGCGCAAGCTCGCCGCCGAAACCTTCAACTTCCTCTACACCGAGCACACCCAGACGCTGAACTGGCCGACCTGGGTGCTGTATCTGACGCTGCCGATCTTCGCGGTGTCGATGACCATTCACGGCCTCGCCAATTTGCTGGAAGATCTCGAGCTGGTCCCGCGCACCTCGCCAAAGGGCTTTCAGCTCTCCGAGCTGGACGGGGTCAACTGATGATCACGTCAGCCGCCTTCATGGCTTTCATGCTGGTCGGCGTGCCGATCGGCCTCTGCCTGTGCCTCGCCGGCCTCGTCTACATCGCCGCATCCGGCAATCCCGTGCTGTTCCAGTCTTACCCGCTCCAGCTGTTCGGCGGCGTCGACAGCTACGGCCTGATCGCCATTCCGCTCTTCATCCTGATCGGCGAGATCATGAATGGCGGCGGCATCACAAGGCGCATCGTCGACATGGCGATGGCGTTCGTCGGCTCGTTCAAGGGCGGGCTCGCCTACGTCAACATCCTCGCCAACATGTTCATCTCGTCGATCCTGGGCTCTGCGACTGCGCAGGTCGCGATCATGGCCCAGATCATGGTGCCAGAGATGGAGAAGAAGGGCTACGACAAGACCTTCGCCGCGGGACTGACCGCCTATGGCGGCATGCTCGGCCCGATCATCCCGCCATCGGTGATGTTCGTGGTCTATAGCGTGCTCGCGCAGGTCTCGGTCAGCGACATGCTGATCGCCGGCATCGTGCCTGGCGTCATCCTCACCGTGATGTTCTGCCTCGTCATCGCGCTGATGGGCTATGTCTACAACTATCCCCGCGCAGACTATCAGACGCCGCGTCAGCGCATCATGACGATCCTGCGGACGTCTCCGACGCTGCTGATCCCCATCGTCATCGTCGGCACCATTCTCGGCGGCCTCGCCAACGCGACCGAATCCGCTGCCGTCGGGGCTGTCGCAGCAGCACTGGTCGGAAAATTCTGGACCAAGGAGTTCGAATTTTCCCAGCTGCCGCAGATGATGCTGCGCAGCGCCATCTACTCGGCAATCGTGCTGTTCCTGGTAGCAGCCGCGGCGGTGTTCTCCTGGGTCCTGATCTTCGGCAAGGTGCCGCAGGAGACTGCGGCCTGGATCCAGACGGCCGCCAAGGACCCGGTCAGCTTCATGCTGATCTGCAACGTCATCCTGCTGGTGATCGGCACGGTGATCGACGGCATTCCCGGCCTGATCATGACGGTGCCGATCCTGCTGCCGGTCGCGACCGACGTCTATCATATCGACCCCCGGCATTTCGGCGTCGTGGTCGTGATCAACCTCGTGCTCGGCCTGCTGTCGCCGCCGGTCGGACTTTGCTTCTTCGTTGCGGCCGCTGTCACCGGTGCCAAGCCGGGCAAGATGTTCATGGTGACGCTGCCCTTCTTCGTCATCTCCTGCGTCCTCCTCGTGCTGCTCTCGCTCTATCCGTCGCTCTCGCTGATCCTCGTCAAATAGGCCCATCCGAAAGGAGCCCGACCATGCCGCTTTCACGTCGCCGCTTTCTGGCCGCCAGTGCCGCCGCATCGGTGTTCGCGCCGTCACTGGCGCTCGCGCAACCCAAGGAATTCCGGCTCGGCCTGATCACGCCCAACGGCCATTCCTGGAACAAGGCCGCCCTCAAATTCGGCGAAGATCTCAAGGCGGCCACGAGCGGCCGCTTGAGCGTCAGCGTGTTCCACTCCGGGCAGCTCGGCAACGAGCCCGCGATGATGCAGCAATTGCAATCCGGCGCGCTCGACATGGGCTTCATCCAGGCCGCCGAGCTCGGCTCGCGCGTGCCGCACATCGCCGCGATCAATGCGCCCTATATCGTCCGCTCGACGCCTGCGGTCGCGAAATTCGTGCGGCATCCGGCGGCGGTGAAGCTGTTCGAAGTGCTGCCGCAGGAGACCGGAACGATCGGACTCGGCTGGGGCATCACCGGCATGCGCGCCGTGTTCTCCTCCAAGGATCTGAATACGCTGGCCGACATTCGCGGCATGAAGCTGCGCATCAATCCGACGCCGGTCTATCGCGATTTCTATTCCTCGCTGGGCGCTGCGCCGACTCCGATCCCGACGCCGCAGGTGTTCGACGCCATGGCCAACGGCCAGGTCGACGGCCTCGAGGCCGATCTCGAATTCTCCTGGAACCAGCGCTTCGACAAGGTGTCGAAAGTGATCCTCCAGATGAATGCCGTCTTCATGCCGATGGCGGCGGTCGTCTCGGGCCGGGTCTGGCAGTCGCTCCCCGCGGCCGACCGCGAGCTGATCACGAAGACGATCAAGTCGACGCTGGATGTGCAGATCGACGAGCTCGCCGGCAACGAGCCCGCGCTGATCGAGAATTTCAAGAACGCGCCGATCCCGATCCGTCAGGTCGACGCCAAGGACACCGAGGCCGTGATTGCCGAGTTCGACAAGATCTGGCTGCCAAAAGCCCCTGTCCTCGCCGAGCTGCGCAAGGTCGGCGCGACGCTCTGATCCCACTCTCGCCCTCACCGTCAATGCCCGGCGGATCGAACCATCCGCCGATCCAATTCCAATCGGAGCCAAGCAATGAGCCCACGCATTTCCTGGGAAGGCGTCTTCCCGGCCGTTACCACGCAATTCAATGACGACCTGTCGCTCAATATCGATGCGACAGCCAAGGTCATGGATGGGCTGATCCGCGACGGCGTTTCCGGTCTGATCGTCTGCGGCTCGGTCGGCGAAAACACCTCGCTGGAGCGCAAGGAGAAGGTCGCGATCATGGAGGCCGCGAAGTCGGTTGCGGCCGGCCGTGTGCCCGTGCTGTGCGGCATCGCCGAATTCACCACGGCGTTTGCAGTCGAGACCGCCAAGGAAGCCGCGCGCGCCGGTGTCGACGGTGTGATGGTGATGCCGGCGCTGGTCTATTCGTCCAAGCCGCACGAGACGGCTGCGCATTTCCGCGCCGTTGCCAGCGCCACCGACCTGCCGGTGATGCTCTACAACAATCCGCCAATCTACAAGAACGACGTCACCCCGGACATCCTGGCCTCGCTCGCCGATGTCGACACCGTCGTCTGCTTCAAGGATTCGTCCGGCGACACGCGGCGGTTCATCGACACCCGCAACATGGTCGGCGACCGCTTCGTGTTGTTCGCAGGTCTTGACGACGTCATCGTCGAGAGCGTCGCCATGGGCGCGGTTGGCTGGGTCTCCGGCATGTCGAACGCCTTCCCGCGCGAGGGCGAGACGCTGTTCCGTCTCGCCAAGGCAGGGCGTTATGCCGAGGCGATGCCGCTCTACGAATGGTTCATGCCGCTGTTGCATCTGGATGCACGCCCGGACCTCGTCCAGTGCATCAAACTGTGCGAGCACATCATGGGCCGCGGTACCGCGCTGACGCGCCCGCCGCGCCTGGCTCTGCTGCCGCAAGAGAAGGCGGAGGTCGAGGCCATGATGGCCAAGGCGCTCAAGAACCGGCCGCGCCTGCCGGATGTGGGCTTGAAGGCGGCGTAAGCGGCCTTAACTCGCCGCGCGCCTCCGCTTGGCGTTCAGCGCGGACGCCACGCGGCTCACCGGCGGCTTGCCCAGCACGGCACTCATCTCGTTGGTCGCCGCCAGCAGCCGGTCCATATCGATGCCGGTCCTGATGCCCATACCTTCGAGCATGTAGACGACGTCCTCGGTCGCGACATTGCCAGTTGCTCCGGGGGCGTAGGGGCAGCCGCCGAGGCCGCCCGCGGCGGCGTCGATGACGCGGACGCCCTCCTCCATCCCGGCATAGAGATTGGCGAGGGCCTGGCCGTAGGTGTCGTGGAAATGCATTGCGAGATTGGCGGGAGGAATGTTGGCGGCAACGGCGCGCAGCATCTCCCTTGCCTTGCTTGGCGTGCCGACGCCGATTGTGTCGCCCAGCGAGATCTCGTAGCAGCCGAGCTCCCATAGCGTGTTGGCGAGATCGGCGACCGCCTTCGGCTTGATCTCGCCGTCGAACGGGCAGCCCAGCACGCAGGAGATATAGCCACGCACTTTGACGCCATCGGCTTTGGCGCGCGCGAGCACCGGCTTGAACCGCGCGATGGAGTCCGCGACCGAGCAATTGATGTTGGCGCGCGAAAAGCCTTCCGAAGCTGCCGCGAACACCGAAACGACCTTCGCGCCCGCAGCCCGCGCGGCGTCATAGCCCTTCTCGTTCGGCACCAGCACATGGAATTCGGCGCCCTGCACATGGCTGACGCCGCGCAGCACGGCGTCCGAGCTCGCCATCTGCGGGATCGCTTTGGGCGAGACGAAAGCGCCGACCTCGACTGTGGTGAGTCCAGCCGCGACCAGCGCCTCGATGAAGGCGATACGGGACCCGACACTGACGGCCGTCTTCTCGTTCTGAAGGCCGTCGCGTGGCCCCATCTCGATGAACCGGATTTGGTCGCTCATCTCACTCTCCCGAAGGCTCGACCACAGCGAGTTCGACCCCCTCCTGCACGATGTCGCCGACCTTGCATTTGACGGACTTCAGCACGCCGGCATAGGGCGCGCGCAGCGTCTGCTCCATTTTCATCACTTCGAGCGTGAGGATCGGCGCGCCCTTGTCGAGCTTGGCGCCCTCCTCCGCCAGCACGGCGACGACGGTACCCGGCAACGGCGCCGCGATCTTGTCCTCGCCGGCATGCTCTTCGCTCTCGCCGCCGAACGGATCGACCCAGTGCAGATCGAAGCGGCCGTTGCGCGTGCGCAAATATAGCTCATGGCCGTCAATCACGGCCGCAACGGCAGATTTCAAGCCATCAAGCGTCAGATCGAATCCGCCGTCGCGCGGCGCAATCGCGAACGCCAGCTCGCGTTCGCCGATCACCAGCGTCGAGGCGCCGCTCCCGTAGTTCAGCGTAATCTTCTGCTCTGGCCCATGGCCGACGCGAAAGGCGAAGATGCGCTGGCGGCAGCCGACCGGCTGCCAGCCGAATGTCTGCCAGGGCGAATTCGCATCCGCCTGCGCTGCTTGCCGTTCGTCGTTGACGATTGCAGCCACCGCGGCGCACAGCTCGAGCTCGCCGGGCGCCGGCGCGGCCTGCGTCAGGACCGCCAGCTCGCGCTCGATGAAGCCGGTGTCGATCGCATTGGTCCGCACCTTCGGATGCGTCATCAGCGCCGACAGGAACGGAATGTTGGTGACGATGCCGCGGACGTCGGACTCCTGCAGCCCGCGGTTGAGCCGCTCGATCGCGACGTCCCGCGTCGGCGCCCACGCGATCATTTTTGCGAGCATCGCATCGTAATAAGGCGACACGCTGTCGCCCTCGCGATAGCCGGCATCGATGCGCAGTCCGCCGGTCTCGGCGGGCAAACGCCAGGTCGAGATCCTGCCGACCGATGGCATGAAATTCTTGGTTGGATTTTCCGCATAGACGCGCGCCTCGACCGCATGGCCGTTGAGCCGGATCTCGTCCTGCTTCAAAGGCAGCGCCTCGCCGAAGGCGACGCGGAGCTGCCATTCGACGAGGTCGATTCCGGTGATCAGCTCGGTCACGGGATGCTCGACCTGGAGGCGCGTGTTCATCTCGATGAAGAACACGTCCTTGCCGTCGGAGACGAACTCGATCGTACCCGCCCCGACATACTTGACCGCGCCCGCCGCCTTTCGCGCGGCGGCGCAGACGGTCTCGCGTTGGGCAGGATTGAGCGTCGGCGACGGTGCCTCCTCGATCACCTTCTGGTGCCGGCGCTGGAGCGTGCACTCGCGCTCGAACAGGGACAAGAGATTGCCGTGGCTGTCGCCGATCACCTGCACCTCGATGTGCCGGGGATTGTCGACATATTTCTCGATCAGCATGCGGTCATCGCCGAACGCAGCCTTGGCTTCGCGTTTGGCGCTGACGATCGCAGGCCCGAGTTCGGCCGCCGAGCGCACGATCCTCATACCGCGGCCGCCGCCGCCGGCCGACGCCTTCACCAGGATGGGGAAGCCGATCCTGTCCGCAGCCTTCGAAAGAGTCGCCTCGTCCTGGGCTTCGCCGTGATAGCCGGGCACCAGCGGCACGCCAGCCTTCTCCATCAGCGCCTTGGAGCCGGATTTCGAGCCCATCGCATTCATCATCTCGGCGGTCGGCCCGACGAAAACAAGGCCCGCATCGAGGCAGGCCCGCGCGAAGTCTGCATTCTCCGACAGGAAGCCGTAGCCGGGATGCACCGCTTCCGCCCCGGTCTTGCGCGCGGCCTCGATCAGCCGCTCGACATTGAGATAGCTGTCGCGTGCCCGCGCCGGCCCGAGCAGCACGGCCTCGTCGGCGAGCGCGACATGCATCGCGTCGCGATCGGCCTCGGAGTAGACCGCGACCGTGCGCAGGCCCATGGCCCGCGCAGTGCGGATGACGCGGCAGGCGATCTCGCCGCGGTTGGCGATCAGGAGCGTGCGAAATCGCCGGTAGAGCTTTGAGCGGTCCATCGCGTCACATCCTGAACAGGCCGAATTTCATCGGCTCGATCGGCGCATTCGACGCCGCCGAGAGGCCGAGCCCAAGCACCAGCCGCGTGTCGGCCGGATCGATCACGCCGTCGTCCCAGAGGCGCGCGGTCGCGTAATAGGGATGCCCCTGGCTCTCATATTGCGCGCGGATGGGGCTACGGAATTTCTCTTCCTCTTCCTTGGACCAGCTATCGCCCTTGGCCTCGATATTGTCGCGCCGGACCTGGCTCAGCACCATCGAAGCCTGCTCGCCCCCCATCACCGAGATGCGCGCGTTCGGCCACATCCATAGGAAGCGCGGCGAGTAAGCGCGGCCGCACATGCCGTAATTGCCGGCGCCATAGGAGCCCCCGATCACGACGGTGAATTTCGGCACCGAAGCGGTGGCAACCGCCGTCACCAGCTTGGCGCCGTCGCGCGCAATACCGCCGGCCTCGTATTTCTTGCCGACCATGAAGCCCGTGATGTTCTGCAGGAAAACCAGCGGGATGCCGCGCTGGCAGCACAGTTCGATGAAATGTGCGCCCTTGAGCGAGCTCTCGCTGAACAGGATGCCGTTGTTGGCGATGATTCCGACCGGATAGCCCCAGATATGAGCGAAGCCGCACACCAGCGTCGTGCCGTAAAGCTTCTTGAACTCGTCGAACTCGGAGCCGTCGACGATGCGGGCGATGATGTCGCGCACGTCGAATGGCTTGCGGCCGTCGACCGGGACCACGCCGTAGATCTCCTCCGCCGCAAACAGCGGTTCGCGCGGCGGATGCATGTTGAGGTTCGGCCGCGTCGGTGGCTTCAAGGTGCCGACAATGCGCCGGGCGATGCCGATCGCGTGTGCATCGTTCTGTGCGTAATGGTCGGTCACGCCGGATTGCCGCGAATGCACGTCGGCACCGCCGAGCTCCTCCGCACTCACGACTTCGCCGGTCGCAGCCTTCACCAGTGGCGGACCGCCGAGGAAGATGGTGCCTTGATTGCGAACGATGATGCTCTCGTCCGACATCGCTGGAACATAGGCGCCGCCGGCAGTGCAGGAGCCCATTACGATCGCGATCTGCGGGATACCAGCCGAGGACATCTGCGCCTGGTTGTAGAAGATGCGGCCGAAATGCCGCTCATCCGGAAAGATCTCGTCCTGGAGCGGCAGGAAGGCGCCGCCGGAATCGACCATGTAGACGCAAGGAAGGTTGTTCTGCCGCGCGATGTCCTGCGCACGCAGATGCTTCTTCACTGTCATAGGATAATAGGTGCCGCCCTTGATGGTGGCGTCATTGGCGACGATCACGCATTCGCGGCCCGAGATGCGCCCCACGCCGGTGACGATGCTCGCCGAATGCACGTCGCCGCCATAGAGGCCATAGGCCGCGAGCGGCGACAGCTCCAGGAATGACGTCCCGGGATCGACAAGCAGGTCGACGCGCTGGCGCGCCAGCATCTTGCCGCGTGCGGTGTGGCGGTTGCGCGAAGCCTCACCGCCGCCACCGGCTACCTGGCTCAGCTTTTCACGCAAGTCCGCGACGAGGGTGCGCATGGCCTCGGAATTGCGCGCGAAGTCTGATGAAGACGGATCGATGCTGGAATGGAGCGGCATGATGATTCCAATGAGGTGAAGCGTTTCAAGCCGTCTCGGCCATCAGCTCGCGGCCGATCAGCATGCGGCGGACCTCCGAGGTGCCGGCGCCGATCTCGTACAATTTGGCGTCGCGCCACAGACGTCCGACCGGAAATTCGCTGGTGTAGCCGACCCCGCCGAGCGCCTGAATCGCCTCGCCCGCCATCCATGTCGCCTTCTCCGCGGAATAGAGGATCGCGGCAGCGGCATCCTTGCGCAAGCTGCGCGCGTGATCGGCACGGTCGCAGGCGCGCCCCACCGCATAGACATAAGCGCGCGTGGCCTGCCAGGTCGAATACATGTCGGCAAGCTTGCCCTGCATCAGCTGGAAGTCGCCGATCGGCTGACCGAACTGCTTGCGTTCGTGCATGTAGGGCACCACCGCATCCATGCAGGCCGCCATAATGCCGAGTGGGCCGCCTGACAGCACCGCGCGCTCATAGTCGAGGCCGGACATCAGCACCTTGACGCCCTCGCCCACCTTGCCGAGCACGTTCTCCTCCGGCACCTCGCATTCGTCGAAGAACAAGGGGTAGGTGTTGGAGCCCCGCATGCCGAGCTTGTCGAGGTGCTGGCCGTGGGTGAATCCCTTGAAGCCTTTCTCGATGAGAAAGGCGGTCATGCCGCGCGGACCGGCCTCCGGATCGGTCTTGGCGTAGACGACGAGCACGTCGGCATCGCCGCCATTGGTAATCCACATCTTGGAGCCGTTGAGCACGTAGCGGTCGCCGCGTTTGTCGGCGCGCAGCTTCATCGAGACCACGTCGGAGCCGGCGCCGGGCTCCGACATCGCGAGCGCGCCGACATGCTCGCCGGAGATCAGCTTCGGCAAATAGCGCTGGCGCTGGGCGTCGTTCCCGTTGCGGCGGATCTGGTTGACGCAGAGATTGGAATGGGCGCCGTAGGAGAGCCCCACGGCAGCCGAGCCGCGCGAAATCTCCTCCATGGCGACGATATGGGCAAGGTAGCCCATGTTTGACCCGCCATATTGCTCCGGCGCGGTCATGCCGAGCAGGCCGAGGTCGCCGAAACGTTTCCAGAGGTCCGCCGGAAACAGATTGGCCTTCTCGATGTCGGCAGCGCGCGGGGTGATCTCCGCCTCCACGAAAGCGCGAAGCGTGTCGCGCAGCATGCCGATGTCTTCGCCCAGATCGAAGTCGATGCTCGGGATGTTCAAGGCGATTCCTCCGTATTTTGGCCTCCGAACCTAGCGGGGCCCAGGCGCTCTTGCGGTCGAAAAGGTTGCATTTTCCGCCAAACTTGGCGAGGATTTTCCAAGGGAATTCCGATGCCTTTTCAAGCCGCCACTGCGATCCCGCGCCGCGCCGTAACCCCTGCCGCCTTCGTCCGCGGCGTGGTCGCCGCTTATGAACGATACGGCCGCGATCCGGCGGAGGCGCTGAGCCGGGGTCAGGTAGCGCTGGACCTTGTCAATTCTCCGGATGGGCGGATCACCGCCGCTCAGTTCGAGGCCCTGGCAGGCCATGCCATGCGCGAGCTCGACGACGAAGCGCTCGGCTGGTTCTCGCGGCGGCTGCCTTGGGGCACCTACGGCATGCTGTGCCGGGCCTCCATCACCGCACCGACGCTGGAGGTCGCGCTCAAGCGATGGTGCCGGCATCACCGTCTGGTGACCGAGGATGTGTTGCTCGATCTCGAGGTTGGCGAAGAGACGGCCGTCGTGTCGATCCGCGAGCTCCGTGACCTCGGGCCATTCCGCGAGTTCTGCCTGGTCACCCTGTTCCGCTACGTGCTCGGCTTCTCGTGTTGGGCGGTCGACTCCCAGATCGCGCTCCGCGCGGCTGAATTTCCGTACCCGGAGCCCGGCCACGTCTCGGTTTATCCGACCATCTTCTGCCGGACTATCCGCTTCGACGCGGACCGCGCCGCGATCATCTTCGACAAGCACTATCTCTCGCTGCCGCTCACACGCACCGCGGCCGACCTCGACAACATGCTCAAAGGCGCGTTGCGGCTGACCGTGCTGCCCTATCGGCGCGACCGCCTGCTGGTCGAGCGCGTCCGCCGCGTGCTCCGCAATGCGCGTGGGCGGGTCCTCGGTGCCGAGGATGTTGCGAGCGAGCTCGCGCTGTCCACACGCACCATGCACCGACGCCTGCACGAGGAGGCCACCTCACTGCGCGATCTCAAGGAAGAGGCGAAGTTCGAGCTCGCCAAGCAGGAGCTGATGCGCGGCCGCACCCCGATCAAGCGCATCGCGGAGATCGCCGGCTTCCGCAACGAGAAGAGCTTCTCGCGCGCCTTCCGTACCTGGACCGGCGCGAGCCCGCGCGAATTTCGCGGCCGCTATCGGTGAGGCACACGCGAGCGCACGCGGTGCGTGGTCGTCAACAATTGACGGCCTCCGAGATGATTCTCGGAGGCCGTAACATCTCTGAGCCAGTCTCGATTGCAACGTCAGTTCGAATTGGTCTGCCCGCCGGACCGAAGCTTGCGCGACTGCGTCTGCTTCGGCTGCAAGGCGAACGCCTCGCTCGCGGTCTTCGCGCCGCCGCTCTGCGAGCAGGTGCCGCCGATGCCGCCGGCCGCGGCCCGGCACGCTTCCATCGTCGGATAGCCGCAGCCATGCGCGGCCTGGGCGCCGTTCGTAATGCACTATTCTTCCGCCTGTGCTGCGGGTGCGGTCATCATCAGAAACACAGATGCAAACAGCGTCGCAGCGGATGCGACGAACGTCTTCGAAATCGATGTCATGGTGTCTTTCCTGCTTCAGGGTCCCACAAAAGAGTCCTCGGCATGGCAGGCACGCTGAGGTTCACACCTTGCATCTAAGCGGCGCCCGGGAACCGACAATCACGGCTGAGCGCATTGCAAGACTTCGCAAATCACATGTCACAGTTAGGTGATTCACTCACGTATTGTAATTCGGATTGCATGAAATACCGATTTGTGCGACCGGAGTATTCGGATCCTATCCTGCCGGCGCCGCCACGGCGACCTCCTGTAACGGCAGTGGCACGTCCTTCGCGACACCCAGCACCGGAAAGCTGCGGACGTTCTTCACGTTCGGCATCGCGGCGAAATGCAGGAGCTGCTGGCGCATGCTCTCGACGCTCGGGGCCACGCATTTGAGGAGATAGTCGGTGTCGCCCGAAATCCGCCAGCACTGCTGGATGCGCGGGATTGCGGCGATCGAGCTCTCGAACGCCTCCAGCACCGGCTGGGCCTGGCTGCCGAGCTGGATCGAGACGAACGACACCACCTCAAAACCGAGCCGCCGTTCGTCGATGACAGCGCGTACCGCCCGGATCACGCCGCGGCTGAACAACGATTTCAGCCGCCGCAGGCAGTTGGGCGCGGATACCCCGACGCGCAACGCCAGCTCGTTGTTGCGAACCCGCCCGTCCTGCTGCAGCTCGGACAGTATCTTCAGATCGACGCCATCGAGCTGGTCACGCCCCGCCATACCCCACCTCGCCCATGAGCTCGTCAAGCCTCGCACCAGCGAAGCACGCGGCGGAATAGCTGCCAAGGGCCAGAGCCACTGGTTGCCTCATGGCCGGGCCTTGTCCGGGCCATCTAGGTTCTTTCGCGCTCCCTGAAATGTAGATGCCCGGGACAAGCCTGGGCATGACGAGTTGACGTCGTTTGGACGCGGCGCAGTCTCGCCCGCTCCTCAATGCGTCCAGGGCTCGCCGCGCCGGAACGAGAAATTGTCGGCATAAGCGACCGGCCGGCGCACCGACTCCTGCGGCTCGATCACCTGGTAGGCGATCCCCTTGCGCTCGCAATAGGCGACCGCCTCTTCCTTAGAGTTGAAGCGCAGGGTGATCTGCTGCTTCATATCGCCGGACGAGGTCCAGCCCATCAGCGGCTCGACCGAACGCGGCTGCTCCGGCTCGTAGTCGAGCTGCCATTCCCTCGTCTTGGACCGGCCGGATTGCATCGCGTTCTTGGCGGGCTTGAAAATGCGTGCGGTCATGGGTGGTCGGGGCCTCTTGGTCTTTCGCTCGATTTCGATGCGTCACGGTGGCAGTTGGTGGAAACCTCGGGGATAGTATAGAGACACCATTGGAGGAATGTTCGGTGATTCCGGCTCCCCGGGTGCCCTAGCTTACGGGTATAGTCATTATGCTGCACCGTGACAATTGCGTACCCGCCTTCCGCGCCGGGACCCCGCCCGAGGCCATTGCCTCCCCGACATCAGCGTATTTGTTCCTTCCGAAAGCTCTCGTTGCATGGCCTTCCTGAACATCAGCGCAACGCTTCCCGAAAAGGGTCGCGACCTCCGGCTCGACCTGTTTCGCGGCGTCGCGAACTGGGCAATCTTCCTCGACCACATCCCCGACAACGTTGTGAACTGGGTCACGACGCGCAATTACGGCTTTTCCGACGCCGCCGATCTTTTCGTCTTCATCTCCGGCTACACGGCGTCCTTCGTCTATGCGCGCATGATGCTGGAGCGCGGCTTCATCGTCGGCGCCACAAGGCTGACCAAGCGGGTCTGGCAGCTCTATGTCGCCCACATCATCCTGTTCGTGATCTATATCGCCTCGATCAGCTATCTCGCCCTGCGCTTCGGCGATTCCGAGATGATCAACGAGTTCAACGTCGCCGGCCTCGTCGACAACGCCACCGAGACGCTGCGCCAGGGCCTGTTCCTGCGCTTCAAGCCGCTCAATCTCGACGTGTTGCCGCTCTACATCGTGCTGATGGGACTGTTCCCGCCGGTGCTGTGGTTCATGCTGCGCAAACCCGACGTGACGATGGCGCTGTCCATCGTCCTGTGGCTCGCCGCGCGTCATTTCGGCTGGAATCTGACGGCCTATCCGGCCGGGCAGTGGTACTTCAACCCGTATTGCTGGCAGGTGCTGTTCGTGTTCGGGGCCTGGTGCGCCATGGGCGGCGCGCGGCGCTCGATGGCGCTGATCAATGCGCCGGTCACGCTCTATCTCTGCCTCGCCTATCTCGCCTTCGCGCTGATCATGACCATGGCTGGCCGCTTCCCGACCCTCGGCGGCATGTTCCCGCAGTGGCTGTTCTCGGCCTTCAACCCGAACGACAAGACCAACCTCGCGCCCTACCGCTTCATCCACTTCGTCGTGATCGTAATCCTGGTGATCCGCTTCGTGCCAAAAGAGTGGCCGGGCCTGGAGTGGAAGGTGTTCGATCCGCTGATCGTCTGCGGCCAGCAGTCACTCGCGGTGTTCTGCGTCGGCGTGTTCCTCTCCTTCGTCGGCCATTTCGAACTGTCGATGAGCTCGGGCTCGCTGCTTGCGCAGCTTTTCGTCAGCATCGCCGGCATCGCGATCATGGCGACGGTGGCCTATTACATCTCCTGGTCGAAGAAGCAGGACAAGCCATTGAAGCCGCCACCCTCCAAGCCGGCAGCGAAGGCCGCCTGATCCTGACGCGGCGGCCGATGCCGCGTCAGGCCGCCTCTTCGCCGTCGAACTCGGTGAACTTCTTGTAGATCCAGTCGCGGCCGTCATGGCGGCGCCAGACCTTGCCGTACACGAGCTGCCCGTTGATCGAACGGCGCGGCACGATCACGGTCCAGAGATGCCAGATTTCGGTCCAGCTCGACTGCGGACCGGCGGTCTTGGAATTGCGATCGAAAGACATGGCAGAACTCACTGGCGCAGAAGTCACCCGCGCAGAACTCAACTGAGGCGCGCGCTGCCACGGCCTGTGTCCCCGGTGCGAGCGCGGATTTCCGGCAGCCCATCGCGAGCCGTGCTTGATGTGATAACAGTCACTGAGGCGGCCGCAACAACCGCTCGCCTTTAACCTAACCGGTCAACCTTACTTCTCGTGCGCAAACGGCGAGATTGGTTGAAAGCCGCGGTCGACTTTTCTAGAATGCGTGCGTGATTTGAGAGCGCGCCGATTTGAGGACGCGCGTGTTTTTGACCCGACACGTATTTTGAAAACAATTGACCGGCCGGGGCGACCACAATGAATTTGCAATGTGCATGTCTGCGCTTGGCACTGCGATCGACGGCGCCTGTTCCGATCGTAAACACGTCCGCCCATCAGCCGCCGAAGGCGGCCAACGATAACCAGACGGTCTGGTCGTTCGTGCCATTTCCGCCCGGCTGGCACGCCTCGAGCTGATTGGCGAGATCTGAACAGTGATGCCTGAAAAGCGCAACGCCGCGCAAGCGGAGTATCATAGCTCGGCGGCGTCCGTTAGGCATTGGGCGCTGAAATCCCCAACACGCATATGTCACTGGCGGCGCTCAGAAGGTTCGAAGAGCGTCGGGAAATTCTGCGCCGCTCTGAGGACCGCAACCGCTTGAAGCGTCGCACCGAAGTCGCCGCGGCAACGAGGATGAGCGCCAAAGGGTGTCCGCAACCAGCGTGCGCCCGCCTGCACAGACGGCGTCGCACGTCCATATGAGCTGGAGCGCGGCCGGTGAACTTGTCGCGAACGAGCCAAAACCAACCAATGCCAGGCCGCAGGGCAAGGAAACGCTGGGAGCCAAGTCGATACGCCGGAGAATCCCGTCGAGATGCCGGAGCCCGGAAACTCGCTGCTTGCGCTCGGCGGACTCGGCCTCGCGGGCATCGCCATGCTGGGCTAGATCTGCGCCCTCGCCTGGGTTGCTTGGCGCCTCGTCGCCTGGCTGTTGTTCTGACGCGGCCCCGAAGCCCTAAGCTTAGGCTTGGGTATCGGCCTGGGATGCTTGAGGCGCACGTCGGGACTGGTCGGGGCAGCTGGATTCGAACCAACGACCTGCAGTACCCAAAACATATCAGCTATTCCCTCCTCCGCCCTCGGGCACCCTCAGGGACCCTAAGCCTGCGAGGAAAACCCGTCAGGCCATAACCTACCGCTATCCCACGCCTGCTGTGATTGGCACCGCGGTGCTTCCCCCGTGCTTCCCGGAGGGCAAATGAGCGGTCAAACCATCACAAAGACCTTGGTCGACGGCCTGGAAAAGCAGGCGTCCGAGTACACGGTATGGGACTCCAAGCTACCCGGCTTTGGGGTGCGGGTCCGTCCCACCGGCGCCAAGTCGTTCATCATTGTCTATCGAGCGGGAACCGGCCGGACGGCGCCAGTACGGCGCTACACCGTGGCCGCCGTCGGCAAGCTGGCGCCGGAGGCCGCCCGAACGCAAGCCAAAATCCTGCTGGGCAACATTGCCAACGGCGCCGACCCCTCCGCGGAGAAGCGGGCGAATCGGCCCAAGCGGGACCGACTGACTTTCGATGAGCTCGCGCAACTGTATCTGGACCAATACGCCAAGGTCCGGAAATCGAGTTGGAAGAATGACGAAGGCTACCTGAAGAAGCCCCGGGCCAAGTGGAAGCGCCGAATTGCCTCCGAAATCACCGATGACGATGTCGCCGAGCTGCTTGAGGAGATCGGCGCCACGGCGCCCGTTGGGGCGAACCGAACTCAATCGGTCCTGCACACCCTGTTTTCTTGGGCCAAGGAGCCGGGGCGCAAGCATGTTCCGGCCAATCCAGTCGCGGATATGCGCCGGCGCTACCAGGAATCGCCCCGGGAGCGCGTTTTGAACGACGAGGAGATTCGGACCCTTTGGTGGGGCTTGGATGATCCGGAGTTGCCGGCCGGGCGCTCGGTCGCCCTCGCCCTTAGGTTCATCTTGGCGACAATGGTTCGCCCCGGGCAGTCAGCTGGCCTGCTCACTTCGGAATTGGTGGGATTCACCAGCGAGGATCCGCAGTATCACATTCCGAAGAACCGGGTGAAGAAGCGCCGCGAAGTGATTGTCCCGTTGAATGCATTGGCCATGTCCGGCGTGAGGGAGGCGATTGCGCACGACAATCAAGGCGCGGTCTTCTGTTCCTGGTCAACTCCGTCCGCGGCAGGCGCCGACGAAGCCACAGACGACAGCGGGATGGAACTAGGCCGGCAACAATCTTCGATTACACGTGACGCGTTGTCGGCCGCGCTCAACGGCCGGCCGGCCAAGGGAAAGAAGCCGGCGCGCAAGGGCATTCGCGAGCATCTCGGCATGGCGCACTTCACGCCGCACGACCTCCGTCGCACCGCCGCGACGATCGCGCGCCGCGGGGGAGCCAAGCGCGAAGATGTCAAAGCGCTGCTTGATCACCTCGAGGGCGACGTTACCGCGACCTACGACAAGTACGACATGCTCCCAGAGAAGCGTTCGGTTGCTACGATTTTAGAAGCCGAGCTCCGCAAGATTATTGGCACTAAGCCGGTTACGCGCACGCTCCTTCCGGTCGCTGGGGACAACGTCGTACAAATCGTCGATGTGGAGAGAAGAATTGTGGGCTTGTGAATCGCTAAAATCGACAAACCCACAAATGCAAGGGGAGACGGCTTCTGATGGTCGTTGCTAGCATCTGATCCAAGTGGTGGGCGCCAGCTTCTTTCTGAAGGTGGCGCCACTCAAACGGAGAAAGGATCAATGCAGCAATTCCTGAACACCAAAGAAGCGGCGAAGCACGTACGGCTATCGACTGCGACGCTCGAACGCCTGCGTGTGCGCGGCGGCGGCCCGCCCTACATCACCCCAATTCCGTCCAAGGTGGTCTACGATGTTACCGACTTAGACACTTGGATGTGGAGCCGGCGGCGCAAGTCGACATCAGAAGAGGCCGCCGCCTGAGTTGTTGAGCGCCGTAGTGCGCTTCCACGGGCCAAACATTTCCAACACACCAGACATGAGGGCCAATACCGCCACGCCCCCGCGGGCGCCAAAAGATTGGCCCCGCCGACTGCCAGGTCGAACGGGGCCAAAATCGAAAACCTGAGAGATGAATAGCACAACGATCGTTGACAATCAACGAACCGCCCTTGGCCTTGCCGAGCTGGGGTTCGACGTTTTCCCGCTACTCCCTAACCAGAAAATACCCGCGCTGAGCGACAACTGGAAAGACGTCGCCAGTCGAGATCCGGTCCGGATCAAGAAGCTATGGTCTGGCCAGCATCGCGCTCGCAACATCGGTATCCGCACCGGTCTACCTTTTCGGAACGGCTTTCTTGTCGTCGTCGATATCGACACGAAGGGAGGCAAGCCTGGGATGCAATCAATCGCGGAGCTCGAGAACCAGCTTTGCGAGCTACCGCGAACGACAACTTTTAGCACCGCATCCGGGGGCCAACACCGCTACTTTGTAGCGCCTTGGCCGCTTGGGAACAGCAATTCGAAGCTTGGCCCGGGCGTCGATGTCAAATGCGTTGGCGGCTATGTCGTTGGCTGTGGAAGCACGATCGACGGTAAGACGTACGATCTGCTGAATAACGAGGGGATCGCGGAGCTTCCCCCCGCATGGGCCATGGCTTGCGGCCGCCCTCGCGAGGGAACTGCGCTCGACCGCCGCATTCCCCTAGTAGCACTTGACCAGCCGGCCAACGTCGAGCGCGCGATAGCGTATCTCGCCGGCGGAGCCCCTGAACACGGTACATACGCTGTCGCCTGCCACGTCCGAGGCCTGGGAATCAGCGAAGAGAAGTGCCTCGAGCTCATGATGGATCACTGGCCGCCGGCTGAAGCCAAAGGGCAAGAGCACATCCAGTTCCGTGTGAACAACGCTTACACCTATGCGCAAGAACCTCCCGGCATCGCCTGCGCCGAAGTGGAATTCGAGCCTGTCGAAGTCGACTCGCGACCGCAGCCGGCCGGCGATTGGGGCGAACCTGCTGACCTGTGGAAGCAGGAGAAGCCGCCCGCAGACATGCTCGACGGTATCGTACCGCCCTTCCTGAACGCCTTCGGAAAAGATCGCGCGCGATCGCTGGGCGTAAATTCCGACGCAGTTACTGCTGCCGCGGTCGCCGTGGTGGGTTCGTTGATCCCCGCGACCAATCGGCTGCAAATGTATCAAAACCGGAGCTCCTGGTCGGTGCTCTGCGTACTGTGGACCGCGCTGGTCGGCGACCCAGGCTCAGCCAAATCGGCAGCGGTAAAGGCGGCGCTTGCTTTCGCCAATCCGGTCAACAAAAGCTGGTCGGCGGCCTTCGCCAAGGAGCTGTCTGAGTACGATCGGGCTGAGCTCGCATTTTCGGCACAAAAGTCGAGAAAGAAAAAGACCGAAGAGCCGGCCCAGGAGGATCAGCATCCGGCGGACATCGTCGCGAAGCCAACTCCGCCGAAGTCGCGATCGAAAATCTCAAATGACAGCACAACGGAAGCGATTGTCACACGACTGGCCGAAACGCCGGAAGTCGCACCGTTGATCCAGTATTCCGACGAGCTGTCGGGGTGGTTGGGGGGCATGGACGCCTACCGGTCGAAGGGCTCCAAAGACCGGGCGCTTTGGCTCGAGGCGAAGGAAGGCGCTCCCTACCGCGTGGATCGACAAGGTCGTGGTTCTGTCGAGGCGCCAAACTTGGCGGTATCGATCATTGGAGGCATTCAAGACGACCTCATCGCCAGGCTTGCGTCCGACCTCGCAACCGACGGTCTGCTTCAACGTTTCGCCCTCATCGCCATCCGCCAGCTCGGGCTGGGCGAAGACAATCCCGAGGTCCCCGCCATCGAGGCAGCTATTCCCCGTGTCGCATTGGCACTTGCTGGCCTCGACGAGGCGACCTACCGCTTCGACCAGCGAGCCGCGGAAGAACTGTGGGCCATTAAGGCATTCAAGTTGCGCGAGATGGCCCGTCCCGATGTCCCCTCAGGTCTGAAGACGTGGCTGGCCAAGGCGGACGCTGAATTCGGCCGCTACGCGTTAGCGTTTCATCTGATCGAGTGGGCCATCATCGCGGAAGCACTGGAAACACCGCCCGACGAACTCATCTCGGCCGATACCGCCAAGCGGGCTCGACGATACGTCGAAGAGTTTCTCTACGCGCACGCCCTGTTCATCCATACCGCCGTGCTCGACGGCGCCGGCAACGATCACGAGGTCCGGTGGGTCGCCGGGTACATTCTCACCCGTGATTTGGAACGCGTAACCGCCAGGGAGATCGGCAGAGCGCGACCGCGCAGCCTGGGCCGGAATCGGAAGCAGCTCCTCGCGGTGATGGGACGCCTTGAGGCAGACGGTTGGCTCCGAATGACGAGCTCCGACCCTGCCAGCTGGCGCATCAACCCGGCTGTCTATGACGGACGCTTCGACGAGGTCAAACGCGCAGAGACAGAACGCCGCGACGCCGTCCGCGGTGAAATCGCGGTCGCGGCAGCAAGCCGGCGGGCTGCCTCGGGAGTTGCGGTATGAAAATGCGAGGCTGTCAGCGGTGTCAGCGGGTGTCAACGCTGTCAGCGCTTTTGAATGCTGGTGGGCCGTACGACAGGGCGGGCTGCGCATGCGTCGATGCGCTGACACCCGCTGACAGCGCTGACAGGAATGACGCCTTGAAGCCCTTGCCAGCGGCGGGGGTGTCAGCGGTGTCACTTGCGCGCGCGGATACACCAAGGCTTTTTACCCCCTCCTCCCTCTATTTTCCCCTGAGCCTGTTTAGGCGGAATCCGCTGACACCGCTGACACCCTCGCCGCTGGCCGCTCCACCGCAGTGGAGGCGCCGGCGTCGGCTTCTGCCTCCATCCACGTCGCCGGCATGCGCCCACAATACGGAGAGACATCAATGAACCGCTTCACCCCTGGCCGCGTCTTCAAGTCCCGCGGCCGGCAATACCAGATCCTCGGGACCAAGGATCACTGGACCCAGGATGGCCGCTACGTCGAGATGATCCGCTATCAGTCTGGCTGTGCCGAGCCTGGCTGCGAGCGGATCTTCAGGGCTCTCTCGACCAAGAGCAGGCTTCGCAAAGGACAGCTCAACAAACGCTGCGAGCTCCACCACGCTCCCGGTGTGCCTATCCCGGTCAAGAAGGTCAGGAAGAAGCGCCCGAAGACGGGACTTAAGAAGCCGACCGCTGCGGCGCGCCTGGCGGCTCGCCGGCAGCGGGCGATCAATCAGGCCATCCCTGCCCTGCAACGCGTCCAGCGCCCCTCGTACCTCGACTGAGCGGTCTTCTGTGGGCTTGCAGGGGCATTCGAGCTACGGCAATCTGGCGTTGAGCTCAGAACGGAGGTCTTCCGGATGCCGCGCGGCCAGTTCTACACGGTGTTCACGCTAGGATTTGCCGGCGCGATCGCGCTGCTCGGCGGAATACTAGGCGCAGTGCTGTTCTGGTCCAAAGAGGCGGGCGCGTGGGCCTACGTCATTCTCAACGCGCACCAAATACCGCAGAGTTGGCTCGAACCAGGCTACATCGCCCTATTTGTCACCGGCACGGCAGTCTTCGCGGCTTATTGGATTGTCCGAATTCAGCAGGCAATCATTCGTTGGTCGCGTGATCGCTTGTTGGCTAAGCTCAACGCGGAATACCATGCAGTCGCCCAGGCACAGGGCACCGAATACGCCGACGAGTTCATCAAGCGGAAGGTCCTCGCGATGGCTGGCGAAGACGCCAGATACCTCAACTTATTCGGCCGTAATGAGATGCTGCACAGCCTGTCGGCAGCCGGAATTCGAGCTCAGCCGCCGGCCTGATCGCGGGCGGTATGCGCCCGCCCCTCCCCGAATCGATCTTCCACTGGGGAGCGGTCGCGCCGCGAAAAGTTAACTGCTCAGGCGAACAGAACGCAGAGTACCGCGGACGACCGAAGAGGTCCCGCGATATTCATCCCGAGGCGCCGAAGTCGCAGACGGGAAATCGCCAAAACGCACAAAATCGATAGAGTTCAATGCCGGCAATCCCGACCGATTCGGAGTGACGCACACTCGCGCGCCGGGTTTTGCGATAACAGCCCACCAGACAAAAGCCGACATGAGCGCAAGGGAGCCCGCAGTCCTAAGCAGTTCGCGCAATGTCGACAAAGCCGACAAACTCTCACATTTGACCGAGCTCGGTTTTAGTGATCCGAAACGCATGCTGGGGCTCGCGGAGAGCAAGGCATGCGCAACGAACAGGAAGTGCTCAACGCCGCCAAGCCATTCACCGGCATTCCCGATGACCAATTTCCGACCCCTCTGCCGCACGATCGCGCCATCGACCGCTCTCAAGATGCGCTGCCGCTGGAAGCGCCACCTGCTCTAGAGCTCAGCGTACCTCACGAACCTCCCCCTGAGATCAAGAAGGCGATGCTCGCCGCGGCCTACGCCCAGCTAATGATCGATCGATTGGCCGCGCTGCAGAACGAAGAGGTCACCAAGTACACCGGAATCTCTCGAGTTGAGCTGGGCCTGCGCGTTTGGAATGCGCCGATGGCCGAGGTGGCTAAACGCCTTGGAATGAAGAAGTACGTGCTTATGCGGGTCTGCAAACTTTACGAGGTGCCAACACCTCCAAAAGGCTATTTCAACACAAGCTTTGCTAACCGCCCGATCAGATGGACACGCGTGTCAGTTTCCGGAGCGGGCAGCGCACTATGACCTCGGCCCCTTCTCTCCACGAAGAATACGACGTCCTCGAGCGGCTCCAACTTAAAGGCTACGAGCTCGAAGGCCTCCTCAACATCGGCATCATCGCGCCAGTGGCCGGCGGTCCATCGGGGCACCCCAGATACTGCGCTGAGACGGTCGATTACCTAGCCACTCCGCAGCAACGTATCCGACTCTCGGACGCCCTGTGGTGGGACTTCGACCTGAACAGACCCGGCTTCATGCCCGACTGCGCCCCATGGGCTCGAGTCGTCGACCTGCCCTGCTACCCATTTGACGACAAAGAGCAGCAATCCTGGGCCCGGCGGTATTACAAACTGAAGAAGGCGTGCGCGCCCTTCCCATATCCCTACCCCGAGCGCCTGGCGCGCTACCGATCAAGGATGGAAGACCGCGCCACAAAGGCATTCGAGCGGAAGCACAGGATCAAACGGCCACCGAGGACCCGCGGTACTGATGTCAGCATTCGCGGCACGCAGGTCAAGATAAGCCGAGCGAAGCTCCGCGACCTAGTGTGGAGCAAGACGATGATCCGCGCCGGCGCCGATCTCGGGATCACCGAGACTGCCCTACGTCACCTCTGCAAGCGTTACATGATCCCAATGCCGACGCGCGGACACTTCAACCATAAGGATCCAAAGAAGCGGCCGCTGAAGCCGGCGCTGCCGCTACTCCCGCGGAGCAACCCAGACGATTGATGCTTCGGCGCCAGCAGGCGGATCTGGTCTCCCGGAATGCCGAGTCCGAAAAGCGTGGTCATCAATTCGGTACGGCAACCGCCGCCCGCAAACATTTCAACGGCGGTTTCGTACTTGTCCAAGTCGGCCAACGACGCCAGGATATCTGGTGCGGATCGTGTCGAGCATAAGCCCCCTGTGTGATTCCCAAGTGTAGGGAATCACAAGCCGGAACCGGCGCAAGAATAATTTCGGATTTATGGAACTTGTCAACAAAACCGAATTGGCTCAGTAGTGGACAGCCACTCCGGGCCGCTACCAATCGACAATTTGACTCTCGCGAGCGACGCGCTTCGATGCGGCAATGCCTCGCCCGAAACGCCATACGCCTACGCACGCGGACGGCCGATCGATGAAGATCACCTTCGGCGAGATGCGCCGCATGGGCGTGCGCGGCATCCTGGTCTATTGCCACTGCGGCCATCACGTTGCACTGGACGCAGACCGCTGGGCCAATGAGGTGCGGCTGTCTGATATCGAGCCGCGCTTCGTCTGCGTAGGTTGCGGCAGCCGCGGCGCCGACGTCCGGCCTGACTTCGATCGAGGCAACCCGCAGCTTGCAATCATGGGCTATCGAAACGCGCGATAGCCCCGCCAAAAGCGGCCCCAGCTAACAGGCGGCTGCTGGGTCCGTGGGACGCTCCGGCACGCAGGGGGCTTTAAACCGGAGCACAGCACCAATCCGACCGATTGCCGCGAGTTCCCGTGCTGGAGGAGAGCGCCAATGAGCCGCGAGAACCGACCCACCGCCAAACGCGCGTCAGACGATGGGCCGTCCCGGGTGGATGTCGCGACACTTGGAGGATCGCGCCACAGACCGAAATTTTAATTCCCTCGGCTGGCGAGTCGTTCCTCGCCAGCTTGTCCCAATGTGGCGTGGAGGCGGCTAAGTACATTCCGGGAAAAGAGAACAAGGCCCGCCAGCATGAACCGACGGACCTTAGATCTTCACCGCCTCAGCCTGCGGGCGTGCGCGGCCAGCGGCTCCGGGGGGGGGCGCCCTCCTAATCGATCGGGCCGGACGCGAATTAGCTCGCGTTTGAGATCCCCGGGGCGCATACTTCCATCATCCCCGGTCCGCGCCCTGGCACTACCGGTGACAGAGAGTGTTGTGCTCCCGCCGATTTTGGGGAGGCACCCACCATGGCCCAATCTCCAGACCCGTTATCCAACATTTCTCCCCCTCCATTTGAGCGCCCCGCCTGCCCGAAGTGCCAGGCTCATATGATGCTTGTCAGCATCGAGCCAGAGCGTCCAGGCGTGGACTTGCACAGCTTTAAGTGCGCCGTCTGCAACCACGTGCTTACAATCCTCGCCGCTTATGAAGATCCTATGTACTCGAAGGCCCTCGGACGCTGGCTTCAAGGCGATTTGCACCCACCGAGGTAAGGCGAGCCGCCGAGACGGTCTCCACTCGACGAGTGGAAAGCCCGCCAGCGTGAACCGGCGGATGGTGGGCAATCGAAAGCTTTCAAAATGCGCCCGCCTGCTACGTGCTGAGCACCGCAGGGCCGAGCCCGCATCACAGATCAACACGTGGCGTACCAGCCATCCGGAAACGGTAGCAGAGGCCAGGCGCCCGCGTTGCCATTCGCGCCCTCGGGCATGACGTTGATGGTTCTCCGCCCACTCGGACCCCTCTCAGTAGGGGTGGAAGAGAGGCACGCAGCAGGCGCACGCCCGCGAGCATGGGAGCGTTGCTCGGAAGGCTCTGTGCTGAAGTGCGTAGACTCTATGGAGGGGCATAAAGTGCACCCCGCGCGTTGGGAGCGCTGAATTGAAATTGACCGGGGACGTCCGGCTCAGATCACGCCCACAATGATCAAAACTCCGATCTCAACCAGTAGGAGCGTACCCGTTGCTGCGGAGATGACAAACAAATCAACTGGTGACAGGAACTGCATGATTCGCCTCACAATTTGCCAAAGAAGCGGCCCTTACATCCTTGGGGGCGTAAGCAGGGGGCAGGATGATGGGCCGCTTCTAGGAGGTCCTTGACGCGTTCGTCCGGCGCCAAGCATTCGCATCCTAATCCAACTTTAAATCTGGTCCATCATTTAATTTATTTAATTTCGTTTTTATTATTTAATAGTTAATCGGACGACATTTGCAACGATTGTAAGCTGCCGATCCCCGTGGAGCGAACCAGGGATTGCCTTTTTGGCGGCGAGCTATCTATCTGCTCGAGCATGATTAAGAGGTACGAGCTGTGCCTGACGACCGCAGACAAGCAGGTCCCGGAAGGGCCGGACTGGATCCACGAAGTCAAGCACGACGGCTACCGGATGCTGGTCATCCGGGAGGAGGACCGCGTCCGCCTGCTCTCTCGGAACGGCACAGAGTGGACAAAGCGCTATCCCTGGATCGCCGAAGCCGCGCTTAAGAACCGTCAGAAGCATTTTGTCATTGATGGCGAAGCGGTGATCCTCGGGGTTGACGGCATTTCGATTCAACGCGCTGCATTCTCGCAAGCACGACCACGAGGTGCAGCTCTACGCCTTCGATATCCTCGCCATGGGCGGCGATGATTTGCGGTCCCTGCCGCTTCACAGGCGGAAGACAAATCTGGAGCAGCTACTGGCTCGCCGGCGGGACGGGATCAGCGTGGCCCCCTTTGAGCGAGGCGAGATCGGGCCTGACCTGTTCCGCGCCGCTTGTCGCATGGGGCTCGAAGGTTTGGTCTCTAAGCATCGCGATCGGCCCTACCGTGGCGGCCGCCAGAAGCACTGGATCAAGGTGAAAAACCGCACCCACCCAGCTATGGAGCGCGAACTGTGACTGGATCCGATCTGAAGAGGCAAATCGGTAATGTCAGACGCGACATTGAAAGGCTAAGGGAGTTGCTGGAGTCAAATCGAAGCCGCCAAGATACTTCTTGGCCGACGACGGACGAAATCAGGGAAACACTGGACCACACGGGATGGTGCCTTCGGGAGCTGGAGCAGCTGGAGCGTGAACTGCGTCGCCTTATGGAGCTTGCCCAAAGGGGGGAGCATTGAACGAAGGTCCCAGCGTGAACCGGCGGGCGCCTGTCACAGGCCTGTGACATAACCATTGCACTGTGACAGCCAACTGGGATTTCAGTGCTCAGTTTTTGAGACAAAGCGCTGCCGGGGGGACAGCGAATTTTGAGCCCGGCAGCGCTTTCTCTCTTAACAAAAAGACGTGGCCCGCCCTTCATCGCTGATGCAGAGGGCGGACCGGCTCCCGACCTTAGGTCAACAAGAAGGAAGGCGGCGCGAAAATGAACCCTCAGGCTGAGCGCCTCTAGCTGCTAAACAGCAGACTAGGGAAAATTCGCCGCCTTCAGGGCGCGGCCGGCTGACCAGGAGCGGAGGCAGAAGAGGCGATCTTCTGCTCAGCCTCAAGGACGCGTTCGCGAAGTGCTTCCAATTCAGCAATCTGAGCAGCGAGCGTTTCGAAGCGGAGCCGAAGAACAGCGCCGGCATCCGCTCCACCGCCGCGATTGCCCGCCTCGGGCAAGTTGGCCCATTCGAAGGGAGCGGCCGATCGCATTGACGCTGGGGAATTCTGGAAATGATGGAGACCAGTCATGGCCGAACCTTCCGAGCGGGGCGCAAGGGAAATGGGGTGGGAAGGCCGCGCCGCGCTTTTGTTATAAATGAGGCAACAATAAATCACGCAGTGACTCAAAAAGCATAAGTTAAGTTAATCAAATTAATCACGAATTATAACACTCGCGCCGAAGGCTCTGTCGGCCTTAGTGCTTCCCCGGATGCTTCCGGTCTGCTCTCCGGCCGAGCTGATTAAGGCGCTCTTCAAGGGCGCGCTTTGCTGCGATCAGCTTGACCGCTAGGACCTGCCCCACTGCGGTGTGCAGCGCCCACAATTCATCAATGGACATCGCGTCAAGGTGATCTCGATCCATGCCACCCGAGTCCTTGCAGATTATCCCGAGATGCGTGACTGAGGGAGATGCCCAGCATTCTAGGCTAAGTCTCAGGCTACAATTAAGGCCGATAATATTAAATTATAAATAAATAATATATTAAATTCTGAAGTCGCCATCCCGCAATCGCCTTAAAAAGGGGGCAGCAGAGTGATGCGGCCCCCGGTAGGCTCGGCGAAGCACCGCTCGCAGCCGCTGGCATCGTCGCGCGCACGGCGAAGGCCGCCGCCAGCACGGCGCCGACCAGGCCCAGGGCGAGCCAGCCGACCGCGGTCGAGATGCCGTTGTACGCCTCCAAGACCTGGCCCGATGTGCAGCCAGAAATACCCGTGGCGAGGCGGCAGTTCCTATTTGAAAGTGGGCGCGCGCCATATCT
>NZ_JADPKL010000084.1:0-1048 GCF_023073935.1 Bradyrhizobium sp. 147
CCGCCCTCAATCGCGGCCACGACACGCTGGCGAAGATCCAGAGAATAAGGCTTGCCCATCCATGCTGGCCTCCCGCCCAGCCAGCATGGTGAATCAGAAACGAACTGATTTGGGAATCCCAAATCGATTCAACCAAACCCCATCCCGCTTTAGTTGAAAATAACCCGGAACCTGCGCTAGCCTCTTGAGGATTTCCTGCGGTGCGAAGCCGTTTACCGGTGAGATTCACCTCAAGGTTGGGGCCCGATTATGCGGTACGATCGGATCGATGCCCGAATCCTTGAGATCGTCCAAAAAAACAACCGAGTAACTTCGGAGGAGGTCGGCGAATTGGCTGGACTTTCAGCGACCGCGTGTCAACGGCGACTAAAGCGGCTCCGTTCTGAAGGCATCATCGAGGCGGATATCTCAATCGTTTCGCCGAAGGCAGTAGGCAGACCTATTCAAATGCTTGTGCTTGTGAGCCTGGAGCGCGAGCGCGCAGACATAATCGACAAATTCAAGAAGGCCGTTAAATCGTCAGTCGAAGTCGTCAACGGCTTCTATGTCACCGGCGATGCCGACTTTGTCCTATACGTTACAGCTCGGACCATGGAGGATTATGAGGAATTCACCCGAAAGTTTTTTTACGTGAACCCTGACATAAAGGGATTTAAGACGATGGTCGTGTTGGATCGCATAAAGGCCGGATTTGCCGTACCGATCGAGTCTCCGGCGGAGGATTGATCGCTGATTGAGGTTCACCGGGGATCGCTATTTTACCTTTGCGCGCGCTATGACGCCCGAAATCGTCAGCCAAACATGGCCCGCAAGACGAACCGCAGATTGCTGAAGCGCCCCCTCCAAAGCCATTGCTTCTGTCAACGCTGGTCGGAGTCTTGCTCGGGGGGAGCGGTGTGCCCCCAAGTGAAATCGGCCCTGCGGGTTTAAAAGGCTGGAATACTCTCTTGGCCGATTCCGTTGAAAAAGGCCGGCAGTATTTCGTTGTAATAGCTCCGTCGCGACGTGGCCGGAACTGCTCTTACTGACCCTATGCGAGCGTCGGGGT